>NZ_LHPH01000026.1:0-74600 GCF_001298125.1 Pseudoalteromonas porphyrae
AAACGCATTGAAAACGCAACAGAGGGCAAGCAACCAAAAAAATTATTGCGTTTTGCCGGTATGCCACGTCAAATTATGCCAAAAGGGCTACCGTTTGAACTTAAATCTTACCTTGAATTGGTTGAATTAACAGGGCGTTGTATACGAGAAGGCAAACGCGGGTATATTGAAAGCACACATTTACCTTTACTAGAAAGAGTCAATATCTCCCCAGAAAACTGGTTAAAATTGACCACGCAATTTACGCGYGTATTTCATGGCGCAGTAGGTAGGACGACCTCACAAGAGAGTTACTGTGAACACTTGAGCAGAAAACGGCGTAGCAACGTCAGTAACAGCGAAAAGCTGCTGGCATAAAGTTAAAAGTCCTCAGTAAAAAGTTAAAACTGCAATTATGCAGTTATTATTATGCGCGTAATTTAGGCTTTAGAGTACTAATAACTTATTTAATGGATGGAATGAAAGCAACCCATTAATAAAAAGTAAATTCATAACCTAAAAAGTAAATCTAGTGGAATAGTGATGTTGGCTCAATTAGAATGGCTGTCTAATTTGTTTTTGTTGTTTTTTTAATTGAATTTGGCTGTTAGAGTTATTCTACAGCCACGTTATATTTTTCTAGATTGCGGAGTTAACATCCATACTTTTATGTAATATTCTCACGATAAATATTTGATTGTTTTTATACTCTTTATAATAGATAACATGGCTAGCTTGTGGGTATTTGCTGTAACCTTCTCTTATATAATCACAGTTAATACCTAGCTCGGGATCACCAGCTAATAAATGGAACGTGTTATCTAATATTTTTAGGTAATCATTCCGTTGAGCTAACCCCCAAGTTATTTGGGTATATTTAGCTATTTTAATTAAGTCTGTTTTGGCTTTCGAAGATAATACAAACTTATTCATTAATGGTTATCTTTATCTAATTCAGTCAATAAGCTTTCATAGCTGTACTCGGCAACACCGCTTTGTTCGCCTTGGATTAACATACTACGTAAATATAAAAGCTTAGCTTCTTGATCTTCTAAGGCTCTTAATCCTGCTCTAACGATTTCACTTGCTGAGCCATAACGGCCAGTGTTAAGTTGTTGGTTTATAAACTGATCAAAATGATCGCCTAGTGTAACGCTTGTATTTTTAGCCATGATGTAAAACCTCATAAGTACCTATATATAATATATTATGGTATAAAAAATATAACAAGTCACTTAAAAGGACAAAAAACAGTTGGCTTTTTGCTCCTGCGTCGCTAAATTTAGGCAACAATTTTTTGCCTCTTAGTGGGGGTTGTGACTGTAGGATTACTCTTTTCAGGAACTAATTCGGTACTTTTATAATTGATTGTTTTTTAACCTGAACCCACAGGGTTACTGTGATCTAATAGATATTATTCACCCACGGTAAACTGTTATGGCCAACTACAAGCCTGACTTATCCTGCCAAAATAAATTCAGTCCTATTAATTTTTCTGAGTAAATCCTGCCAGGTACATTTGAGTATGCCCTTTGTTATATTGTCGAAAATAAGATCGATTTATCAGGATTCGATGTGTGGTAAAACAACGATAAAACGGGGGCTGCGGCGTATCCGCCATCGGTGATGTTAAAGATTATTTTACTCGGTTATGCGCATGGATTAATCAGTAGTCGCCGTATTGCCAAAGCCTGTGAGAACAATATCTTATTCATGAGTGTGTCGGGTGATATCCAACCGCATTACACATCGATAGCGGGCTTCGTGGCGAAAATGCATGAACAGATTGAGCCATTATTTACGCAAGCACTGATGATATGTGATGAAGAAGTGTTGATAGGTCGTAATATGTTTGCCATTGATGGCTGTAAATTAAAATCAAATGCGAGCAAAGACAAATTTATAGGGAATGAATTTTAACAGCGTAGCTGGCCTGAAAGGCGAGTCCATGGATAGGACGAGTAAAGCGCGAAAATGACCACGTCAAAAGGGACAATCCAAGGCTACAATGGCATTGCGATTAATGACGATAAACATCAAATACTTGCATTGGGTAAATAATGGCAAACACAGGCATGGGGTTCAGTGGGCGAGCAACAAACCTTGCAGCCAGCGGTTAAGCAATTACAACAACAGCTCGCTAAGCTCAATACAAAAAAAGAAGCAGATAATCACACCATAAAGTTTACCGCAGACAGTGGGTTTAACAGCGAAGTGAATCTTGAGTTTATGGCGCAAAGTGGCTTTGATACTTACATTGCGGATAATCAATTTAGAAAACGAAACGTTGTTTAAAGACAGTAAAACGTATGAAACAGAGCAAGAAAAGCGCCGACTAAAAAGGCGTAATGGCAAGCCTCGCTTATTTACCTCAGAGGACTTTCATTATGATGAAGCAACCCAAACCTGCCTCTGCCCCGCAGGCAATGGTATGTGGCGAAGCGGGATTAATGTAAAGAGTCACAATCAAGAATACACGCGATTCTGCGGTTACTTAAAAGATTGCAAAGTATGCCCACTGCAACAGCAATGCATGTGAAAGCCACCAATAAAAACAGGCCGACAAGTGCAGTTTAAAAATGATGAGTCGCGTAAAAAGCTAAGCTATATCGACAAAATGAAAGTTAAAATAGACAGTCCAATGGGGCGACGGCAGCTTTTTATTGAAGGAATGGCAAACGACTAGGCTGTATAGAGCCTGCTTTCCTCTAAATAAACAGCGGAATATTACAGTCAATAAAGGCATGAACAAATTGACCTTACGCGGACAAACGAAAGTGAATGCGCAATGGCAACTGTATTGCCTTGTTCATAATCTAGAAAAGCTGAGAAACACGATACATTAATAAGGGTAACCCCTTACCACCTTAAATAAGCCACTTAAACACCTGCAATACCTTCTAAAACGCCCATTAAAACAACATCAGTCCTCTTTTTATATTTACGTAAAATCGAAGTAGCCGATTGAATTAAAATGAGAGCTCAACTATGTTTAAAGCATCAATAAAAATAAATTAAAAACGAGTTATTCTACAGGCTCGTTATATAAAGTGATGTCTAGTAAATAAAGGCAGGAGGCTCTAATGGTACGAACATCAACACATTGGCTTCTGGATGCTCTGCTTAGTTCAAAACCTGAGCTTGTACTACCAGATAACTATAATCTTTCAATGGATGCCCGTGAAGCTTGGCATCAATTGCAAACAACACTAAGATTACCTGCTAGCGCAATTTGTAACGCACTTTCTTTAACTTATTCTACAGACAGTATTAATATACAAGAATTTAAACCTCCCAGAGATAACCCTTTTAGTGAAAAGGTTTGTCGTGATATGGGCATATTGCCCTTTGATTTGAGTGTTAATAAACCGGTTATTGCAACTTATGATCCTCGTCGACTTCCCGAGTACTATGATCAAATACGTTTTATTCTGATGGGTGACTTTAAACTGGCTATTTTGTCTCCTGAAGAATTTGATATTGGGCTTACACGGCTCTTTTCGACAATTAACCACGACTATAGGGCTATTGATCTAACCGTTGCGTTAGTCGATGAAGGTGAAATTCCCCAGTTAGCGAAAGCCATCTTACGCTCTGCTATAGATAAAAGGGCATCTGATATACATATACACCCGATGGTTGGTGGGGCTGCAATTAGATTTCGAGTTGATGGTGTTTTAGAGCGAATTGCATCGTTTCCCAAGCAGCAGCACGAAGGCTTGTCTCGCTATTTTACTATGAATGCAGGGCTAGAGCTGAACCCCCTAACTGCTCAAGATGGACGAATGCGATTAATTTATGGTCAACGTGAAATTGACGTTAGATTGTCTTTATTGCCCGTATTTGATGGCATGAGAATCGTGTGTCGCCTTCTTGAGCAAGGCAAGCAGTTTTCTTTAGTTAATAGTGGCTTTTCCCCTTCTGATTATCATGCACTAAAACGACTTGTATCCTACGGCTCGGGAATTGTACTGCTGACGGGGCCTACTGGGTCGGGGAAGACATCAACACTGTACGGCCTGCTTTCAGAACTCAATAGTGTAGATGTCAATATTATGACCTTGGAAAACCCGGTGGAATACGTTTTACCCGGTATATCACAAGTGCAAGTCAATGATGCTCAAGGTCTTTCTTTTGGTGATACGTTGCGATCAATACTAAGGCAAGACCCTGACATTGTTTTGGTTGGTGAAATACGTGATGCTGAAACGGCAAAAATCGCATCTCAAGCGGCGTTAACGGGGCATTTGGTATTGTCTACGTTGCATACTAATGACGCAATGGCGACAGTACCTAGACTTTTGGATCTTGGAATAAATCCATCGGTTTTGGCTGATGTATTGGTTGGTGTCGTTTCCCAGCGTCTGGTTAGAAAGCTATGTTCATCCTGTAAAGTAAAGGTCACTAAGCCACTCCTTCCTGAAGAATTAGAATATGAACGTATCACCGGTGAGCAGCCTGGTTGTCGTGCTATAGGATGTGATAAGTGTCATTATACTGGCTACATGGGCCGCCTTCCTATTACTGAAGTCATGGAAGTATCACCAGAGATGCGCACATTAATGTTAAGTGGCTGTAATAACGTTAATGACTTAACAGAGGCTAATAACAGTTTTCAGACGCAGATGGCCGTTAGCGCAGGGCAATGGATAGTTTCTGGTGAAACAACAGTCCAAGAGGTCGGGCGTGAGCTGGGCTTACATTTTTGGCGTGAACTTGCAGTGGTTAATAATAAAGTACCAAATATGTTGCTAGATAATTTTTCAAGGTCAAACTCGCTTTCAGAGGATCGTCTCAAAGTTTTGTTGATATCTGATAATAAAGAGCTTCAATCAATGCTAGCTGAAAGTTTTCAATATGGAATAGTCTTTGTTAATAATGAACACAAGGCTTCCGAAATTTTGAAAAAAGATACTTCAGTTATTGCCATTTTAATTGATGCTGCCCTTATGCAGTCTACTCCAGAAAAATGGCTTGGAAAGCTGAGAGAGCAATTGGCTTGGTCGGGGACTCCTGTGCTATTTTTAATCCCCCAAAATCAAAATGAAACCAAAATATTGTTGAATAAATTCCATGCGCATGCGATGGAATACGATGAAAATATGACCTCTCCTACTGAAATCGTTAATAAGCTACAAAGTATACTGACTAAAGGAACACTCTAGTATGAACGCTCAAATATTACGAAAAAACACTAATCAGGGCTTCACTTTGTTAGAAATAATTGTTGTTGTAGCGATTATTGGAATACTCGCGGTTGTGGCGGTTCCTTTGTATAATGATTACATAATACGTGCGCAGGTTACAGAAGCTTTTGTTTTTGCCGATGCGGAAAGAATTAAGGTCATTGAAAAACGTATTGAAAGCTCCAACTTTGATATTGCAACATTTTCTGAACCAAAAGTACATATGACTTCTTTGAAGTGGGTGCCTGTAGCGAATAACAACCCAGTCGAAAATTCAGTTATCGGGTATATTCTTCCTACTATGGATTTAAAAGGCCTTGGGGTGAGAGATACGTTTGCACTTGAGTATTTTTATAATGGCTCTTGGCGTTGCGTTAATGCTGCCAATGCGATTGGGCGTGGCGCAGTGTCTACCAATAAAGCGCTTGATGACAAGTATCTCCCAAGTAGCTGCCTTAACGGAGCAGGACTTTTGGCTGCACACCCTAATGTGCCTGCGGGCTGCCCCTCTGGAACACAAAAAGTACAAGTGAAAGATGCTAACGGTAAACAGCAACAAGTCTGCCAGCTACCTAAGACACAGAAACAACCTCAGGTCGTTCCACAACTACAACCACAGTTGCAACCACAAGCACAACCACAGTTACAACAATTAACGCCAAGTGTAATACCAATAGTAAAACCACAACTTAAAAAATGTCCAGGCACTTTAAAATTAGGTTCGGATGGAAGGTGCCATACATCGAGTGCCCCTTTGCCGGCACAATGTCCCGTGGGTCAAGACTGTGGGCATCATGATCCTAAATGTTCAATAGCGGGACAAGAATATATAGGGGAAACTTCAGTCGCTGTACGCGATCAACACAACCCTTTTGGAAGCAGAAATAATTATGCAACTAAGACTACGAACGTTCCCGCACAATGCGTCGCAAAATGTAAAAACGGTTTTGTTTTTAATCCCAAAGAACCTTCAAAGTGCTCATTAGCCCCTTCAACAAATAATCATACTTGTCGAGGCCCTAAATTTATTTGTGAGCGAAGCCATGTCACCACAGGGGCTGCCTGTACAGTTGATGCTCCTTATGCTGCCAATTTTATTGAAAATTTAAAAGATGGTTCCCGTTATGTAACAAGAGGCTGTGTTACACAGCAAGAGGCATTTGAAGCTGACAAGTACAATAAAGGCAATGCAAATTGCAAAAATTATAATGTTGTAGTGCTACAAGACGCTCACTTTAAATGTACATTTGCTTGCTATGGTGATGCTTGTAATCTTGAATCCGTTCCAGATCATCCAGCGACATGGGGTGATGGTAAATCGTCAACGGATTTACCTGATCAGTTTAATACTCCTTAAAGGTAGGTTTCAGTATGGCTGATAAAAAGGATAAACAATCATTTAACAATGGAACTCACCAGCCTAGCTTGAATGATATTTTGAAAACGAATAGTAACGCAAACAAAGTAAGTGGTAGCTATAACAATAGAGGTGCCAATAATGGTACCTCTATGACTCCCCAAAGCCTTGATGAAATACTGAATAAAGATAAGAAAAAACAAAAAGTGAATCCCAGTGTTGCCAATTCTGCCTCTCTTTGTGATTTGCCAGGTTTAGATGATTTGGTCAATATAGGAAGTCATTCTAAGTCTTTTCAGCAACATACTTCATCTAGTAGAGATGAATCAGCGAAGACGATTCACCAAATAATTAATTCGACTAGGATTGAAGATTCACCCAAACAGGAAAAGAAAATTGAAGGTATTGTTGGTCAAAAACACCGTAAAGTTTTAAGTATCGTAATTTTTTTGGTATTTATTATTATCGCTACTAGTTTTTTCAACCCTAAACAAGATAAAGGAATAGCGCCCGAATTTGCCTTGGCTCAACAGTTGATGGTTGTCGTGAATGGGATAGAAAAATACCGATTGGAAAATAACAAAACACCAGAAAAACTGTCTGATTTAGTTGAATTCCCTAGTGGGGCTGTAGAGTGGAGGGTCGACCAATATGATTTGCAACTAGAGGCGAGTGCGTTAGAGTTTTTTTTCTGGGAAGATTTAAATGGTTACATTGTAATATCACGGCTTGGGGATGAAGCTTGGATGTATAGCAATGAAGGTGAATCGAAAATAAAAAGAGTACCAGCAAGGTAGAAGGTGGTTACACAACAAAAAACAAAGAAAGAGCAAAAAAAATAGGAAAACACCTATCCTAAATTTTGTATTTTCATATTTTTTACTCGCTTTAAATGAGTGTGAAAAAAACAGAGTGATGCATGGCAATTGCAAGAAAACGTCAAATAAGTTTGGTTGATACAAAATACTATCACTGTATTTCTCGGTGTGTTCGCCGAGCATTTTTATGTGGTGAAGACTGTTTTACGTGAAAGCCTTATGAACACTTGTATGGCCTATGTAGATTTAAACCAAATCAGAACGATGAAAACAACGATGAGATGAAAACAACGATGAGATGAAAACAACGATGAGATGAAAACAACGATGAGATGAAAACAACGATGACACCCATCCTAAAGTTTATATTTTTTACTAACTTTTAATTCGCATGAAAAGTGACCTGGATGTCACATGGCAACTGCAAGAAAAAGTCAAATAAGTTTGGTTGATACAAATTATTATCACTGTATTTCACGTTGCGTTCGTCGTGCTTTTTTGTGCGGGGAAGACCGTTCTACAGGGAAGTCTTTTGAGCATCGCAGAGGCTGGGTTGAAGATAAGCGACTCGCATTAGCGAAGGTATTTTGCATTGATGTGTGTGCCTGTGCAGTCATGAGTAACCAGCAAAATGTCAGGAACATTTAACAACAGCGCAGCTGGCCCGAAGGGCGAAAGTCAGGACGCCTGAAGTACAGCCATTTAGTGCTTAGTTGATGATAAAAAATAAATAGATTTAATGATAAAGCCATTATTATTGCTGTTATCCATGGCGCTCCCCCCTTCGGGCCACCTAAGACGTTCAACGTTGTTTTCACCGCAAATCATAATAGTTATATTCCCTTACTTTTCAATACTGTTAACTTAGTTGCTGTGTTTTCCACTCAACAGCTGTTTACCTTAAAAATGATATATTCACGCAGTAAAAGTAGGTGGACCAAAGCGACATGCAGTTTGTGTTGCATAATGTGATGGGGTAATTTTTTCATTTCATGAAACCTATTTGTCATCTCGCTTACTATTCAGTTGCCATTTTATTGTGTAACCTAAGCCGGATTTATTTTTGGAGGAATTTCGCGATGTTGCGAACGATATTATCTGTAAGCCTGGGATTGTGTGTAAGTATGGGGGCATATGCCAGTGAGGTTATGACCCCTGAAAAACTTTGGCAAGTAAAACGTGTGAGTGCGCTGGGTTTAAACCAAAATAAAACTCATATAATTTACAAAGTAACGACGCCAAGTGTTGAGAACAATAACTTCAATAGCAAGGTCTATCAAGTGCCACTAAAAGGTGGTAAGTCTCAGTTGTTAGAAGCCTATCAAGGTCTTTTTATTGATAGCAGTATTTCGCCGGATGGCAGCAAAAAACTTCTTCATGAAAAAGTAAAACTAGAAAAGGTTTTGGCATCAGACAGATATAAAGAGCTTGGTCAAGCTAACGCTTATGTGTTTGATGATTTAAACTATCGCCATTGGGATACGTGGAAAGACGGCAGCTTTAAACATGTTTTTTATCAAGACTTAAAGACAGAAGAAAAAGTCGACATCATGAAGGACATGCCATTTGATAGCCCAACGTCACCATTTGGCGGTGCTGCTGATTATACGTGGGGACCCAAGGGCGAAAATATTTATTATGTCAGTAAAAAACTGACTGGTGAGCAGTACGTTAGCAGCACTAATACTGACATTTATCGCTACAACCTCGCTAGCAAAAAAACGACAAACATCACACAAAGCAATTTGGGTTATGATAAGTACCCCGCGTTCTCGCCAAAAGGCGACTTAGCATGGTTACAAATGGATGAGCCAGGCAATGAAGCAGATAAAAACGATATTATTGTTAAGGTGAAAAACCGTGACTTTAATCTAACAGAACACTGGGATGGCACCGTAAATAGCTTTAAATGGAGCAATGACGCTAAGCATATTTATTTTGTAGCGCCAGTTGACGGCACTATTCAGCTGTTCCAAGTATCTGTAAATACAAAAACTAAGCCGAAAATTATGCAGCTTACAAACGGCATGTTTGATGTAAATAGCATAGTTGCAGTATTAGATAATCAGCTTGTGGTAACACGTAACAGCATGAATGCCGCGCGTGAAATTTACAGATTTGATCTGGATAGCAAAAAGCTGACTGCGTTGACGAAAGAAAATGACACATTTTATGCCGATCTGGACTTACCCAATGTTGAAAAACGTATAGTAAACACCAAAGATGGCCAACAGATGTTAACTTGGGTTATTTACCCGCCTAATTTCGATAGAAGCAAAAAATACCCAACTTTACTTTATTTACAAGGTGGCCCGCAGTCTGCGTTATCTCAGTTTTATTCTTTTCGTTGGAATTTCCAAGTAATGGCTTCACAAGGTTATATTGTGGTAGCCCCTAATCGTCGTGGTATGCCGGGTCATGGTGTTAAATGGAATGATGATATAAGCCAAGATTGGGGTGGGAAGGTAATGCAAGATTACCTTGATGCCATTGATGATATAGCACAAGAATCATATGTTGATAAGTCCCGTATTGGTGCTATCGGTGCAAGTTACGGTGGCTATTCCGCATTTTATTTAGCGGGCAACCATGAGGGGCGTTTTAAAACGTTTATAGCGCATTGTGGTATTTTCGATTTACGCAGTATGTACGGTACAACCGAAGAGCTATTCTTTGTAAATAACGAACTAGGGGGGGCGTATTGGGAGGATAACGCCGCGACTAAAAAGTCATACGGTCAGTTTAATCCGATCAGCTATGTTGATAAGTGGGATGCACCTATGTTTGTTATTCATGGCGGCAAAGACTACAGAGTGCCGTTAGAGCAGGGTATTGCTGCTTTCCAAGCTGCAAAACTACGTGGTTTACAGAGCCGGTTTTTATACTTCCCTGAAGAAAATCATTGGGTGCTGACGCCGCAAAATGGCATTGTATGGCAGCGTGAGTTCTTTAAGTGGTTGGATGATACGCTTTAGCCAAGGCTAAACTTCGTTTAATAAAATGTCAGGGTCTAATTTTTACACTCTGGCATTTTTATTTGTATAGAGGATATTGCTGAGTCCCGTAAAATATGATAATGCCGATTGATGTATGAAATAAAGCAATCTATTGAATTTAAATGAGAAATGATATATTTTATCGAGATAATTAAATMACAAGCGAGTAATTCTATTTACTCACTAAGAACAAGGACAGTCGTATTTTGGACGAGATTAATATTTTTACGCCGGACTATTTTTTAGATCTTTTTATATTAGTGATAGCTATTTTGGTTAATTTTTATGTTTATTTTTCGTTGAAAAAAACATTTAAATTCAAAAATGATATTTATATATTACATTTCTCAAAGGCTTTTCTCTTTTTTGGGGTATCGACTTTGTTCAGCTTGCTTTCTTTTATTACAATAATTCTTATTGTTAGTATTGGGGTAGACAGTCAATATCTTGATATGTATGTAGATGTACCTTACAACCTGGCGTTTATTGTTGGTTTGGTTTATTTATATCGAGGTGCGAAAAATATCAAAGTGCTTAGAGTTACCTAACGCAGTGATCGTAGGCTTGACCTACAAAAACAGTAAGCCTAAGTTAACAGGATGGAAAACGAAAGGAATTGAAATAAGCTATACCCAATACCCAATATGAAAACCGATGACTCAGTGGCTAATCATTAAAAAAGCCGTTGTTTTTAAACAACGGCTTTTTAGTATTCGTAAGTCGAATTACATTTACATTACACGCATACCTGGCTCTGAACCATCGTCTGGGTTGAGAATGTAAATTTCTTTACCACCAGGGCCTGCGGCTAGCACCATGCCTTCTGACATACCAAAGCGCATTTTACGTGGTTTTAGGTTTGCTACCATTACAGTGAGTTTACCTTCAATGTCTTCAGGTGCGTAGGCCGATTTTATACCCGCAAACACTTGACGAGTTTCGCCGCCTAAATCAAGGGTAAGCTTTAGTAGCTTATCAGCGCCTTCTACGTGTTCTGCTTTAGCAATTTTAGCAACACGTAAATCAACTTTTGCAAAATCATCAAATTCGATTTCAGCAGCGATGGGTTCTTTTGCAAGAGGGCTGTTTGGATCTATTTTGTCTTTTGCTGCTAATAAGCTTTCTTTTGATTCTTCAACCATTTTGTTTACTTTATCCATTTCTACACGTTGCATTAACGGCTTAAATTTATTGATTGGGTGACTTATTAGCGCAGTTTGCGCGCCTTGCCATGATAGCTCGTCATTTAAAAACGCTTCTACATTACTTGCCATACCTGGTAACACTGGTTTTAAGTAAGTCATTAATACGCGGAATAAGTTAAGGCCAAGTGAGCACACTTGATGCGCTTCTTCTTGCTTGGCTTCGTCTTTGATTAATACCCATGGTGCTGCGGTATCAATAAATTGGTTGGCTTTATCAGCAAGAGACATAATTTCACGAATTGCGCGGCTGTAATCACGGTTTTCATAGTGCTGGGCTACAGTATCAGTGGCTGCTTGGAATTCGGCCAATAATTTTGGATCCATTACAGTAGCACTTAATTTACCGTCAAACTTTTTAGTGATAAATCCGGCACAACGGCTGGCAATATTAACCACTTTACCCACTAAGTCTGAATTTACACGTAGGGCAAAATCTTCTAAGTTTAAGTCAAGGTCGGTAATACCGCTGTTAAGTTTTGCTGCGTAGTAATAACGTAAAAATTCAGGGTCTAAGTTATCTAAATAAGTACGCGCTTTAATAAACGTACCTTTTGATTTAGACATTTTAGCGCCATTAACCGTTACAAAACCGTGGGCGAATACATTGGTTGGCTTTCTGAATTTTGCGCCTTCAAGCATTGCTGGCCAAAATAAGCTGTGGAAGTAGATGATATCTTTACCGATAAAGTGGTAAAGCTCAGCATCAGAGCCTTCTTGCCAAAATGCATCAAAGTCGATGCCTTGTTTATCACATAGGTTTTTAAAGCTGGCCATGTAACCAATTGGGGCATCTAGCCATACATAAAAGTATTTACCTGGCGCACCTGGAATTTCAAAACCAAAATACGGTGCATCACGGCTGATATCCCACTGTTGTAAGCCATCGGCAAACCATTCGTCTAGCTTGTTTGCCATTTCTTGTTGGATACTACCAGAGTGTAACCACTCTTTTAGCATGCCTTCAAATGCGGGTAAGTCAAAAAAGTAGTGCTCAGAATCTTTTAATACAGGCTCAGCACCTGACATAACAGAGCGCGGGTTGATTAGCTCTGTTGGGCTGTATGTTGCACCACAAGCATCACAGCTGTCACCATTTTGATCTTCAGACTTACAGGTTGGGCACGTACCCGTTACAAAACGGTCGGGTAAGAAAATGCCTTTTTCAGGGTCAAATAACTGTGAAATAGTGTGTTTTTTAATATGACCGGCGTCGTTAAGGCGATTATAAATCAGTTCACTTAATTCTTTGTTTTCTTGGCTATGAGTGCTGTGGTAGTTATCAAATTTGATATTGAAATCAGCGAAGTCACGTTGACGCTCAATACTGACATTTTTAACCATTTCTTCTGGCGTGATCCCTTGCTTTTGCGCATTGAGCATTATTGGCGTGCCATGGGCATCGTCGGCGCAAACATAATAAGCTTCGTGGCCTTGCAGTTTTTGAAAACGTGACCAAATATCAGTTTGAATATATTCCAATAAATGACCTAAATGTGTAGGGCCATTGGCATAAGGTAATGCGCTGGTAATGAGGATCTTTCGCTGTGTCATAATCATTCCGAATTGACGGTTCCAGTTAAGGAACGGATGAAAATCATAATATTATCAGCAAACCTAAAGCAAACGCCTTCAAGGCTAGCCGATTTTCATTAATTGACTGGTGTTAATGCCCTGAATGTTACATAATTCCGAGGCAATTTTCATCAAAGAAACACTATTTTATTGCTATGTTTGGACTGTCGAAACTATTCTCCTCTAAATCGGTGCAAAAACAACCGATTATTACTGCCTTAGCCGCTTATCGAAGCGCTGTTTTCGCTGTCGGCGTTGATGAAAAATTTATTAACGATGTTGAGCTGGGCAAAGATAGGTCATTGCTGATCAGCTTAACCTTGCCTTTTGCTGCGCAATCAGAAATGCCAGCAGTCGCAGCGTTTGTTAGCGAAAGGCTCAATCAGGTTGTTACAATTACAGCGTGTGTAGCATTGCCTCCCCAATGTAAATTTAAAAAAATTAAACATATTGTATTAATTGCCTCAGGCAAAGGTGGTGTCGGAAAGTCGACCACGGCGGTTAATATTGCAGGAGCGCTCAAAGCAGAAGGCGCCAAAGTGGGCATTTTAGATGCTGATATTTATGGTCCATCGATCCCGATGCTTTTGGGTTTAGTCGGCGCAGAGCCTTCTTCAAAAGACGATAAGCAATTAATGCCATTTGATGCGAATGGAATTAAGGCACAATCAATTGGTTTTTTAGTCCCTAGCGATGACGCTACTGTGTGGCGTGGCCCTATGGCGTCGGGTGCAGTTAATCAGTTGCTTAATGAAACTGCGTGGGGCGAGTTGGATTATTTAATTGTTGATATGCCGCCAGGTACTGGCGATATTCAGCTAACGATGAGCCAAAAAGTACCCGCCAGTGGGACTGTTATAGTGACAACCCCACAAGATTTAGCCCTTGCTGATGCGCAAAAAGGCATTGCAATGTTTAATAAAGTTAATGTACCAGTGCTTGGCTTAATTGAAAATATGAGCCACTTTTTATGCTCACACTGTGGTGAACCAAACCATGTGTTTGGTAAAGATGGTGCAATTAAATTAGCGCAGCGTCACGGTGTTCCTGTGCTGTCACATATTCCTTTAGCGATCAATATCCGCGAATACTCAGAGCAAGGAAAATTAATTGCTCTGGATAATCAAACGACAGTCAGTAAAATTTATGCTGATACTGCGCGGTTGATTGCCAGTATGCTTTACTATCAACAACCACATCATGATTCAGTAGAAATCGTGATTACGGATGATTAAATAATGAGATTATCAGATACCCATATTAAAGAATATATTGCACAACAACGTATTATTATAGAGCCAAGCCCAACGGATGACATGATTTCAGGGGTGACGGCAGATTTACGTTTAGGTAATAAGTTTCGTGTATTTCAAGATCATACCGCAGCCTATGTTGATTTAAGTGGTCCTAAAGATCAGCTTAATAAAGCAATGGAATCGATAATGAGCGATGAAATAGTGCTAAAAGAGGGTGATGCGTTTTTTTTACACCCGGGTGAATTAGCATTAGCAATGACTTACGAAAAGGTCACGTTACCTGCTGATATCGTGGGTTGGCTTGATGGACGTTCATCGTTAGCGCGTTTGGGTTTAATGGTACATGTGACTGCACATCGTATTGATCCGGGTTGGTCAGGTAACATTGTATTAGAATTCTATAACTCAGGTAAGTTGCCACTCGCGCTGCGCCCGATGATGAAAATAGGCGCTATGAGCTTTGAGACAATGTCAGGACCTGCTGAAAACCCTTACAATACCCGTAAAGACGCGAAATACAAAGACCAAACTAGTGCTGTTGCAAGTCGCATTAGTGATGATAGTAATTAATTAAAATGAATACCAAAAAAGGCTTATCACTTGGTAAGCCTTTTTTGTTTCATTAAAATCAATGACCAATTTATTGGTAATTTTACCTAATACCACCATACTTCTATTGTAGTCAGTCGATTTTTCGCAAAATAATTGATAGCACTTGAGGTGAAAGTGAAGATAAACAACGGATTGGTTCAAATGTTAATGCTTGTGGTGGTACTAATCTTTAGTATTTTTGCACCTAATAGCCATAGCGTGCCTGTGCAACGTTTATTGGATGTGCAAAATACACTTGCTATTAATAACCTAGTACATGAGGACTTTTTCAGTGATGTGAGAGGTTTATATATTCAGAAAAACCTTGCTATACGCTCCCCTATTTTTAAGAGCCAAGTGATTAATAATCCACAATTGACTTATCTTACGTCAAACCAAAATCCGGCTTTAGAACCCGTAATAAATAATACGCTTTATAAAACGGTACAAAATAAGCCCGCTCTTCTTGGCGCCATAGTCACTATTTTGCTTTTGAACTTTGCTATTGTTGCTAGTTTGAATTTTTTACTCTATCGATTTAAATTCTTTTACCTTTTGGGTTATATCGGCTGTGCTGTACTCGCTTGTTTAGTAAGTGCGGGCTTTCAAAACCCAAATTTAGGGGATCAAACGTACACTGTATTCTCTTTGCTCTCATTGGCGTGTATGTGCCTTTATCTTGCTCATATTAGTTGTGAACAGCAGCTATTAAAGGCATATAAACAGAAACTTCACCCTACTTTAATAAGTATTAGCTGTGTGGCTATTATTTATAACTTGTTAGGTTATATAAATAGTCATTATGTGATGGCGGTTTGTTTTGCTGTAATTACAGGGCTACTTGTTCATTTGTTTTATAAATGGTGGCAGTTAAAAAAAATACATGGGGGCTTATCTCTTTTACTTTGGGGGGGCATATTTACACAAGCAGTAGCATGGTCACTCACACTCATAATGCTAACACCTCAATTTTTAGTTAATGATGTTTTTGCAATTTTTAACTCCATTATTTTAGTGGGTATTATTTTGGTAAAAGATCGTTCCCGTGTTGTGAAATATAATGAGAGTTTGACTCATGATGAAGACACAGGTTTACCTAATAAACAGCTTTTACTCAGGCGTTTGGCTACACAAGTTAAGCTTAAACAAGCGCACAGTTTAGTTTTATTTAGACCTGCTGCATTACTAAATAGCCGCGCTAATTTTGGTTATGGCCATGCAAACGAGCAAATTAAAGTTTTTATGCAAAAGTTAGCAGATCAACTTGCTGTGAATAATGCGCTTGGGATTGAATCAAAATTAAATGTGCGCCATTTTATTGCAAGGTTTGATGATGGTATTTTTGCTTTTATTATTCCGGGCTTACTTGAATTGAGTCAAATAGAGCAATTTGTGTGCGTTACCAATGGTGTATTTGCTGAAGGGGTTAATCATAACAATACACAATTAGTGGACCGCGTGGACTTTGGCGTTGCAAATTATCCATTGCATGCAAAAACGGGCAGTGAACTGATACAGCGAGGATTGCAGGCTTTGAGTGTAAAACCTTTACATGGTGAACGCTGGCATATGTATAGTGCCGAAAGCTCTACAATTTCACGGCATAAACGAGCGATTGCATCAGCATTGAGAGAAGCAATTGATGAAGATCAGCTTAGCTTATATTTTCAACCTCAGATTAACCTAAAAACAGGAGAAATCCATGGTGCAGAGGCACTTTTACGATGGGAGCATCCTGTACTAGGGCATATATCGCCAGATCAATTTATTCCAATTAGTGAGTCAACGGGATTGATATCAGAATTGACTGAGTGGGTTGTCGCTGAAGCACTTAAATGCCAAAGACTTCTAATTGAGCTTTATCCTGAACATATAATGTCGGTTAATATTTCTGCTAAAGACTTACTAAATAAAGATTTACCAGTATTATTTATTACATTAATGAATGAGTATCAGCTTGACCCTGAAAATATCATGTTAGAACTGACCGAATCAGCCACATTAGATGAAGGCATGAACATAAAAACAGCCTTAAATGATTACAGATTAATTGGTTTAAAAATTGCTATTGATGACTTTGGCACTGGTTATTCTTCATTAGCCTATTTAAGTAAAATGGGCTTTGATGAAATTAAAATAGACAAGCAATTTGTTATGAACATTGAATACTCTAAAAATGATCAAACGATTTGTCGTGCCACATGTGATATTGCAAGATCACTCGATTCATATGTGGTTGCTGAAGGCATTGAAGATAAAGCAAGCTTAAATAAACTCCAAGAATATGGTTGTCATGTTGGGCAGGGTTACTATTTTTCGCGACCTATGGCTTTTACACAGTACTTAGCTTGGTTATCAAAAAGTAGAAGTGTTTCTAAGGATGTTGAAACAGTCGTTGCCCCAATTGAAAAAAATAACTGCTAAGTGGTTCAATACAGTCATTACACATTTTCTGATCGGGGTAAATAAGTGTTGAATTAGTTATGCCTGATACGAGAAAGTGATTAACGATGTTTTTTTGATGGCTAATACAAGCCTCGAAACATCGTGCTGCAAGCTCTTCAGGCATGCTCATATAGAATTGCTGGTGCTGCTTATCAAAAACCATGCATTGATGTACATATTGATTGGCATTTTTCCCCTGATTATCTAGAAACACCCCCTTATAAAATTCACTCAATATAAGGTTAATAGGGTGAGATTGATCCACACTGTGTTCAAGCCACAGTTTAGATGCAAAATGACGCGATGAGTGAAGTGGAAATAAGTGCTTAGTAATATGGTGATCAAAAGCATGAAACCATTCATGGGCAAGCGCGCCGCCGCCTGCATTTTTTGCTAAGGCTAAGGTGCGGGTATTACTATTATAATGTGCTTGGACATTTTGTTGCCCGCCATGGCCAAATGCAAAATTTAGGTTCCCTCTTAGGCCAATTGCAGTGGGTGGTATTTGTAAAATTTGTGCTAAATCTGCAAGGGCATCATAAATTAAATTGGCGCTCACTAATCGCTCTTCTTTGGTAACCCATTTACCAACCACCATGGTTTTAAATCCAAAGGTGTCACGAATTTCATTAAAGTCGACTTGATCCTCAAATCGGTAATCAGGGCCTTGACGAAAGAAACCCGCTTTTAATCGATTGGTATACGTCATATGGGTTGATAGCGAGCTTTAACATGTTCAGGCATAAACTGAGTTTGCTTTTTATTGAGTGATTCTAACATTGTGTACAGTGGCTGAGGATCTATGCTCTCAATAAGCGCTAAACTGTGTGCTACGGCTTCAAGCGTTGATAAACTGTCTAAGCGAGGTGCTTTACGAATCCTATAACGGTTTTTTGGTATTTCTTTAAAGCTTACTTTTTGAAAAGCGTTAAGAGAGGGGGTCATTTGCATAATTTTATATGCTTTTTTCCATGTTCCATCAAGCACGATAAGATGCGTGAGCGTTTTGCTAAATTGCGAGGTATTAGTTGTACTATCATCTAATAGCAACGCTGTTTTATCAGGGTATAGTAATGCTGTCGTTTGAATTGGTAGATCTAATATGCTCGTGAAGTCAGATTCACTTTCTCCGACTTTAATTTCACACTGTGTGAGGCTCAAAGAAAGTAGGCGAGCTGTATTTTTCGTCACTTTTATTTCACTAGGATGCTGTAAGATAATAACTTTTATGCTGTTTTTAAGTTGTGATATATCTTCACAAAGGCAGGTTGTTAGGCTAAATTTACAATGAGTACACAATAAACGAGACATAAAATAATCTATTTAGTAATTTGTTAGTTTGAAAACTCAGCAATTATACGCTTAATCACTTTTTTAAGTGGATTTTTTTCTCTATAAATATAAAGTAGAATTATTAACTAGTTACTTGTGATTAAAACACGAGTAAAAAAAGGATAAAAAAATGAACACGGTAATTATTGATGAAGGCGCGTTGGAAGGTATGGAGTCATTATTAGGCGAGCAGTTTGATGACACATTGATGTTTTGCTGCGCTGAGTTTGAGCGCTTGGGAGGCGAGATTCTAGCCACAATCCATAGCGATGTCCCAACAGCGACTCGCCACGCCCATAGTCTAAAGTCTAACGCGGCACAGTTTGGTGCCAGTAGCTTATCTGATGTTGCACGCGATATTGAGCAAAGCTTAAATAATGGCGATTTATCTCAGGCAGTGATGGCAACAGAACAGCTTGAAAGCCAAGTCGCAGGGGCTAAAGAGAAGTTAACTCAATGGTTGCAAAGCCGTTAAAATAAAATGAATTTTTTTCAGTTTTATGATGCTAAATAGGCTGGTGTTTTGCCCCTTTACTAGGTTAGTCTAACCACTCACTAGTAGAGGTAAAAATGTCAGAAATTAAAAAGAGTCATAAATTACAAGGCGTTTGTTATGATATTCGTGGGCCAGTATTAGTTCAGGCGCGCAAAATGGAAGACGAAGGCCAAAAAGTTTTAAAATTGAATATTGGTAACCCTGCGGCATTCGGCTTTGATATGCCTGAAGATATGCACCGCGATATTATTCGTAACCTTTATTCAGCCCAAGGCTATTGTGACTCTAAAGGCCTTTACTCAGCCCGCGTGGCTATTTATCAGCACTATCAGCAACGTGGTTTGTTCAATTTAGATGTTGACAATATATACATTGGGAATGGGGTCAGTGAGTTAATTCAAATGACTACCCAAGCTTTACTCAATAATGATGATGAAGTGCTGATCCCTGCGCCTGATTACCCATTATGGACTGCGTCAGTTAAGTTAGCAGGTGGCAATCCAGTTCATTATTTATGCGATGAAGAGCAAGATTGGTTTCCTGATATTGCCGATATTCGCAGTAAAATCACATCAAAAACCAAAGCGTTGGTTTTAATAAATCCAAACAACCCAACAGGTGCTGTTTACGATGATGCACTATTACAGCAGTTGATTGATGTCGCTCGTGAACATAAGTTACTGTTGTTGAGTGATGAAATTTACGAGAAAATTTTATATGACGGCATTACGCATAGCTCAATTGGCGCATTGTGTGATGATGTACCAATTATTACGTTCAACGGCTTAGCAAAAACTTACCGAGCTGCAGGCTTACGAATGGGGTGGATGGTATTAAGTGGTCGGACCGATTTGATGGATGATCTTCGTAAAGGTCTAGATATTCTTGCATCAATGCGGTTATGCGCAAATGTACCAGCACAATATGCCATTCAGCAAGCTCTAGGTGGTGTCCAGTCTATTGATAGCCTAATTGATCCTGGTGGGCGCTTATACGAGCAAAGAGATATTGCATGGCGTGGCCTAAACGCTATTGAAGGTATTTCGTGTACTAAACCAAAAGGCGCACTGTATGCGTTTGCCAAAGTAGACACCGAGCGCTTTAATATCAAAAATGATGAAAAAATGATTTTAGATTTACTCAAAGCCGAGAAAATTTTATTAGTACACGGTAGGGCATTTAATTGGCCAAACCCAGATCACTTTAGATTAGTATTTTTACCTAATAAAGATGACTTAAGTGTGGCGATGGGGAAAATGCAGCGATTTTTTAATGGTTATCGCCAAGGCTAAATGCAAAGCCTATTAAAAAAGCGAGCTAATGGGCTCGCTTTTTGGTTTTATTAGTCACTTAGAAGGCTTTATCTACGCGCACGGTGTTGTCTGATAGGTAAACTAAGCGAACATCGTCACCAGTGCTAAAGTGCATCTGATTATCTTTATCTTGAACCACCATAAATTGTTCACCGTTCTCAACACGGATCATTAACTCAACTAGGTGGTACTGCTCATAGTAGCTACTGCGTTGCTTATTATGCGCAATATTACCACCAATTACAGATCCTAAAATGGTTGCAGCTGTTCGACCGCTTCCGCCACCAAATTGGTTACCTATAACCCCCCCAAGCAATGCACCACCAAAGGTTTTCCAGCCGCTACTTTTGTCTTGTACTAACTCTTGTTGCGTGATGTTACGAACAGACTTTACTTCGCCAAATAACACTTGCTGTACAGGCACCGCTTTGTTTCGCTCATAGGCTGCAAAACTTGGGCTACTGGCAAGTAGTGTACAAATAAATGCAAAGGTTAGAGTTTTCATAACGCATCTCCCAGACTGTTTTCAAAACAAATAATTAAACAGCGATATTTATAGTGAGCAGATAGCTAATTATCAGTCGCTATAATGGCTAGTTAATAAGTTTTTGTTGATTTTTACCAACCAAATGTTGATTTTTCGCGTGTTTTACGAATTTCAGTTTCGTCAGCCCACTCTACTAAACCGCTTTTTAAATCCATCAAACGCATTGTAAATTTGTAATATACATCGGCTTTATCTTTATTCGATTTTACAATACTTGAAAGGTTACCGTACAGCATGTACTGAGCACCGACTTGTTGACCAAATGCGATGGCTGTAGATGGATTAACTAATGCGTCGTCATTTTGAAAATTAAGTTGCTCTCGAACAGCTTCTACACGGGTCATATCAACAAAGCGAAATTTACCGCTGCGGAGTAATTGTGTAGAGATTGAATCAGTAATTGATTCGCTATCAATATGCTCACTGGTTTTGTTTTTTATACGTTCAACAAAAACGATTGGGCGACTATTTGCCGTCATTGTGCCAACAACCGGTGAAGCAAGTAATGAGTCAGTCATTTGACTGGCTACTTTTTGCAGGTCGGTTGATCCAAAGTTAATATCGGTTGTTTCTACTGCTTGTGCATCGCCATAACTAACGACGGCTTTGTTTGCACAACCACTAAGCGCCAAGGCACTTAGGCCTATTAAGGCATAGCCAGAGAGTGCTTTTAAAGATGGCTTGTTAGGTGTGTTTACTGTGTTCATTATGTTTTCCTTTATTCTTTAAATTCTTGAGCTTGTGTCGATACTTCGCGCACAGCAAGTGAAAATGTAACCGCTTCCTGTGTAGGTGCAAGCCCGGGCAGTTGTATATTGGCAAAGCCAAATAAAGTAAGCGCCTGCCAAGGTGAATGATTTCCTTTAATAACAAACCCATCGCCATCAAACCAAGTAAATTGATACTGTAAGTATTGAGACTTTTTGTATTGGCTTGAAAGTGTAACAACCACATCAGTGAGTTGATTTGTTTGGCGTGTTTTTACGTCGCTAATAACTAATCGCTTACCAAGTTGTGGGTTATTTACTTTGAGTTGTTGCTGATATTGCGCAGATGCGTTCTCTACAGCAATTCCCGATGTAGTGGGTCTGCCAGCACATGCTGTAAGTAAAGACACCGCTAATAAAGGCACTAGATATTTCATGGCTGCTCCTAAAGTTGCACTACATGGTAATTAAAATAGTTATTAATAGAGGTTAGGTAAATTAAGGTTAACCCTTGCTTACTAACCGTGAAATTTATATTTTTATGACCACTTAATTGTAAGCTGTGGTCTCCTGCATTTAGTTGTGTCCGCGCGACACTTATTTGGTTTGGTAATGTTAGCCAGCTTCGTGTGTCTGCTTGCTCTGACGCCAAATTGTAAAGGTTTGCTAATATATTCCCAACATCACCGCCACTGCGAGCAAGTTCAGCACGCACTTTTTCTTTGGCTATAAGCCTTAATACTTGTCTTGAAACTCGCGCTGGTGTTTGTTCTTCAAGGGTTTTGGCTGCCAATGCTTCAATTCTGACTAATGGACTCAATGCTAACTCCTGATCACTGACACTGATATTGCTGTAACTTGGAGTAAATGCTTTATCTTTATATACAGGCATTGCTAAGCTATAAAAACGCGCATCCCCGCGTGATGTATAAATGGGCAGCCTGAGGACAAATTCATCCTTTTGTGCAACTAAACCTTGCTCCATGAGAATGACAACTTCGCCCCCATTAGTTCGACTATTTAATTGCCCGAAGCGCTGTGTATATTGCTCATAATCTTGTTCAAATCCTTGCTGTTTAGCTAGACGCATAACATCTTGCTGTAAATATGGATTATTAGGGTTAATCTCTAAGGCTTTTTTATAATCTATATACGCATCATCAAATTGCTTATTGGATTGATAAAGTAATCCAGACAAATAAAATGTGAAGGCATTTTGATAGCCATTTTTAGCATCCTTTATTAACGCATCCATACTTGGGTAATGTTGCTGTGCTTCTTTGGCAACGGCATCAAGTACATTGCCTTGTTCAGCGAGCGCGTCTATTTGTACTTTATTTGCTCGACGAACTTCAACTAACGCACCTTCAATATCTCGCTTGTATATGAAATTAAGAGCTTTATAACTATGCAGCATGCTCATTTCATAGGGAGCAGGTACATAACCTATCACCGAGTCATTCGTCAGTAATGCACTTGTTTGCTCAAGGCCTGCGCTTAATTGCAGCTTTGCAGCTTGACGCTTAGTTTCCATCTGCTGATAAATTGACTCATAATAATTTTGAGCTGTATCCTGTTCACTATTTAAATCACTTAATCGTGCGCTTTCTAATTGATTTAGTAGGTAATTGCTATGGTTTTTTCCATTACTCGGTAACAGTTTTTGTGCTTGCGCCATATTATTAGAGTTAACTGCGTGGCGCACAGGAGCCATTTGATGAGCGTAATGGCTAAAGAGATCATTAAAACCAATGCTACTGCATCCTCCTAAAATGAAACAAAAGCTAAATAAAATACTGCGCTGCACATTGCACTCCTTTTATTAATTCAATATAGATTAGCATAATCTTTTGATTGGTTAATGATAAACAATGTAAGAAATCGTAGTAACTATTTTACATTTACTGCACTAAGCTGAAATAGATCAGCGATGTGAGCGGTCTTGCTGTTTGAACAATTAAATAATCAGAGGAATAAAAAATGAAAAAATTTACTGGAGCAGCAATGGCCGTGATGGTTGCAGGTTTAGTTGGCTGTAATAGCACAGAAGCAGACACCTCAGCAGCATCGGTTGCAAATATGAATTCAACAACAGACTTAGTGCATTGTTACGATGTAAATGTGTGTGGCGGTCACAATGACTGTAAAACGGCAGATAATGCCTGTTCTGGTCAAGCATCGTGCAAAGGCACTGGCTTTGTGGCAATGCCATCGAAAGCCTGTGGTGATGTTGGTGGTGCAATTAAAGATAAATGGGTTGGGACTGTTGCTCAAACGGATTTAGTGCATTGTAATGACGTCAATGTGTGTGGCGGCCATAATGACTGTAAAACAGCTGATAATGCGTGTGCAGGTCAAGCATCATGTAAAGGAACTGGCTTTGTTTCAATGCCCGCTAAATCATGTGGTGATATTGGTGGCTCAGTCGATTCATAAATGGGTTGTAATAATCTAGGTGGTATTACCGCCTAGATATGAAAGGATGTGTATGAAAGAGCAATTTTTAGGTTTTGGTTTGGGTTTGCGGGCACCCCATTTAGAACAAATAATTACAGAGAAACCAGCGGTAGATTGGTTTGAAGTTATTTCTGAAAACTATTTTGTAGCGGGTGGTAAGCCTTGGTATTACTTAAATAAAATTCGTGAAAATTACCCCGTAGTTATGCATGGTGTTTCGATGTCGATAGGCTCAACAAATGCGTTGAACATTGATTACTTGAAATCATTAAAAGAAACAATTGCCCGTGTTGAGCCACAGTGGGTATCTGACCATTTATGTTTTACCCAAGTGGGAGATATTAATAGCCATGACTTATTACCTATGCCCTATACACAAGAATCGCTTGAGCATTTAGCATCACGGATCCATCAAGTACAAGCGTATTTAGGAACTGAGATGATTTTTGAAAATGTCTCAAGTTATCTTACTTATAAAGAATCTCAAATGACTGAGTGGGATTTTTTAGCAGCTTTACATCATAAAACAGGTTGCCGCTACTTAATGGATGTAAATAATGTTTATGTCAGTGCACGTAATCATCAATTTGATGCGATGACGTATTTAAATGCAATACCAAAAAAAGCGATTGCACAAATCCACTTAGCAGGACACCAAGATTTTGGTAGCCACATTATAGATACGCACGATGAAGATGTGTCACCGCCGGTGTGGGATTTATTTACTCGCTATGCTCAGCAGTTAGGGCCAGTCAGCACCATGATTGAGCGCGATGATAATATCGGCACATTAGAGGCGTTGATTAAAGAGTTGGATCAGGCTCGCGAATTAGTGCAGCCTTTTTGGCAAGGTATGGCTAAAAATGAGTGATTTAGCACAATTACAGCAACACTTTATGGCGTTACTTCAAGGGACGAGTGATAAGCTTGCAGATCATATAACCGAGCAAGGTGAATTAAATACCAATCAACGTTTATCTATTTATCAAAATGCTTATAAAATTCGTTTACGTGCAGTGATAGAGCAAGATCATGAACAGTTAGGACGTTATTTAGGAGATGACCTATTTGAACTAATGGTAGAGGGATACTTGCAACATTTTCCATCTAAATTTACGTCATTAAGAAATTTTTGCGATCAATTACCGCAATTTTTAAGTGCCACGGAGCCGTTTATACAGCATCCTATATTGGCTGAAATAGCGACTTTTGAACGAATGCTATTAACTGCATTTGATGCAATGGATGCTGCGCATTTACGTGTTGAAGCACTTGAAAGCATTGCACCTGAAAACTGGCCTAGTTTGCAGTTAGTATTACAGCCTAGTGTACAATTAGTGTGTTTTAATACCAATGCGGTTGAATCATGGCAGGCACTTAAAGAGCAACAGTCACCGCCTGAACCTCAGCATCAATCATCAAAATGTTGGGTTATAGCGCGGGATTTACAGCGCCGTACACAATATGTTTATGTTGATCAACAAGAGTTCCGTTTATTATCGCTGATAAAAAATCAGACACCTTTTGCGCAATTATGCCAATCCTGTTTAAATGAACTAGAGCCATCGCTGATCGCGGGTTTCTTAATTGGAAAAATTAACAGCTGGCTTGAAAGAGGTTGGTTAAAACAATTCTAAAGGGTAATTTTTGAAAGCAATACTTTACACACTGCTAGCTTTAATCGCTTTTGCTGCCAACTCATTGTTGTGCCGAATTGCACTTGCCAATGGGTATATAGATGCGTGGAATTTTACAGCGCTGCGCTTATTAAGTGGTGCGTTGTGTTTGGGAGTCATTCTTTTGTGGCAATCAAAATCATCCTTGCGTTTAGTAAATACTGAATACGCACCAGATAATGGCAGTTGGCGCAGTAGCATTAGTTTAGTTGTGTATGCATTGTGTTTTTCGCTTGCTTATATTGAGTTAGATACAGGTAGTGGGGCGTTAATATTATTCAGTGCTGTCCAATTAACGATGATTGGGTGGGGGATCATAAATAAAGAGCGCTTAAGTGCGATTCAATGGGCTGCATTTATGTGTGCGTTGATGGGATTTATTTATCTCATGCTCCCTTCAGCAACAGTGCCTTCAGTTTTACCTGCTGTTCTTATGTGTACAAGTGGTATTGCATGGGGGGTTTACAGTATTAGAGGTAAAGCATGCAAGTCACCACTGCGTGCTACATCGTATAATTTTTTTAGAAGCGTGTTGATACTGCCCGTATTTTTTATTGTTGGTTTCGCTAGTGTGGCACAATTGAATTGGCAGGGAATTGCGCTTGCATGCGCGTCGGGGGCATTAGCATCTGGCATCGGGTACAGTATTTGGTATATTGCATTGCCACTTTTAAAAAGCACACAAGCTGCAGTTGTACAATTATGTGTGCCAGTGATTGCAGCTATTGCAGGGGCAATATTTTTAGATGAGGTATTATCAGCGCGTTTTATTATTGCCAGCGCCTTTATATTAGGCGCTGTGATGGTATTTTTACTTGCTAAGCAACCGCAGAGCTTACATTCAACACATAGCGCTGATAAAGCATTGGCAGATGAGTCAAAATAGCGTCTTTTCCTAGTAACTCACTGTTATTTATCACACCTCTTAGTGCGGTGATATTTAAATGTTGCATTAGCGTTGTCGAATGTTTTACATGGCTGATGTGCCAAGGCTCAGGCGCAACGCCGCCTAAATCAGATTGATATGGGCGGTAAAAACCATACAGAGCGAGGTTTTTATCAAGCCAACGAGTGAGCGCTGAAAAAGGCCCACCATCTTGATACTCGTGCGCTTCTAGTTGTAATCGGTAATCAGCCGGAACGGCTGCTTTATCAAAAATATCGAGATCAGTCCCGAAATGATGCCTACTTGTACCCGGTAGCGCAGAGTAAAGCATAATAGCGTGGCATTTTTCAATGTCGGTTAGACTCGTTAGATCAACGACTTGTTGCTGTTTATTTAATACTGGGCGCTGGCCACTAAATTTTGCATTCCAAATGTGTGCTTGGCGCTCAAAACTTCGAAAACTAGAGACTATCGCAAGCTCAAAGCCAGCTTGCGCAGCGGCTGCTTGTAGTTGGTTAAAATCGACAATAATCTCTTTATGCAGTTTATGAGCGTTATGTTCACTGAGTAACAACTCGCTTTGACCGCAAGCGCAATCGCTGAGCTGCTGAGATGAGAGTTGTTGATAAATCATGTTAATAATTGCTCTAAAATTTGCTCGTAAATATCGGCCAAGGCAATAAGATCGTCAGTGCTTACACACTCGTTTACTTTATGGATAGTGTCATTTCGAGGCCCAAGTTCAATCACTTTTGCGCCCGTTTGCGCTATAAAGCGCCCATCCGATGTACCACCAGTAGTCTCAAGAGCTGTATCTACACCAGTCACTGATTTAATCGCCGCAACTGTGGCATCAATTAGTGGGCCACCTTCAGTGATGAAAGGCTGGCCATTCACAATCCAGTTTAACTCATAGACAAAATCATATTCGTCAAGAATATCAATGACGCGTTGCTGTAATTGTTGATGGGTGACTTCAGTGCTAAAACGAAAATTAAACTGAATCTCTAATTCGCCAGGAATAACATTTCCAGCCCCAGTGCCGCCATTAATATTTGAAATTTGAAAACTAGTGGCAGGGAAAAACTCATTCCCAGTATCCCATACAGTTTGGCTTAACTGAGTAAGTACAGGAGCTGCAATATGGATAGGATTTAACGCCAGTTGCGGGTAGGCCACATGGCCTTGTATTCCTTTTACGGTTAAAAAGCCTGTAAGAGAACCTCGACGGCCATTTTTAACGACATCACCAAGTACATCACGTGATGAAGGTTCGCCAACCAAGCACATGTCGATTTTTTCACCACGGGCTTCTAATGTGTCTATAACGCGGGTTGTGCCATTAATAAAAGGGCCTTCTTCATCAGAGGTAATCAAAAATGAAATAGAGCCTTTGTGATCTGGGTGTTTAGTTACAAATCGCTCTGTTGCAACAATCATGGCCGCTAATGAACCTTTCATATCGGCTGCACCACGCCCATGTAACATGCCCTCTGTTATCAGGCCTGAAAAGGGAGGGTGCTGCCAGTTTTTTTCCGGTCCCGTGGGGACAACATCAGTGTGACCAGCAAAGCAAAAATGCGGAGAGCGATCTCCTTTGCGCGCCCAAGTATTAAGGGTGTCTGTAAAAAACAGTGATTCAATATTAAAACCTAGCTTTGCCAGACGTTCATTCATCATCGCTTGGCAATTAGCGTCTTCAGGGGTGACTGAGCGCTTTTGTATAAGATCTTGAGCAAGTTTAATTACGGGATCATTCATAATGCAAAAATCTCATCATATTGAGCCGCTTTATAGCCTAAGTGGTAGTTACTGTTATGGATAAGTACAGGGCGTTTGATCATAGCTGGCTGCTCAACTAAAATAGCCAAAGCGCTTTGCTTATCTAAATTTTCTTTTTGCTCATCAGATAATTGGCGATAAGTCGTGCCGCGCTTATTTACCAGATCTTGCCAATCAATATGTTGTGCAAATTCGCTCACCATTTCATGAGATATTCCGTCTTTACGGTAATCATGGAACTTAAAATCAATGTTGTGATCGGCTAAATGTTTTTTGGCTTTTTTGATGGTGTCGCAGTTGCTAATACCGTAAAGAGTGGTCATATAAATTACTTCTTAGTTATTGTTAATAAAGAGTCTACCCCAGCTGTGACATGAGATAAACCATAGTGTACAGCTCCCAACCTATTACCATTGAGTAAAATCATTGTCGCAAGTAGAGGCGTTTTGAGCTCGCGTAAGTCAAAATAAGCAAGCCGTTCACCTTTGATAATTTTACTGCCGCCTAATTGGGCAATATGGGTATGGGCAATATGGTGTTGATGTGTATCTAAATGCAGTGTTAGTAATACTTTTAAGCCATTATTTGCTTTCAAGATAAATTCACTGCCTGCATTTTTAACTTGCAATAACGTGCCGTTAAATGGTGCTAATATTTTGTGACTTGTAAGTTCAACAATGATGCCCCGCCCAAGAGTGCCGTAACTAAAAAAAGGCTCAGGATGCTCACTTAATGGGCGAACTTTACCACTGAAAGGGCTGCATATTGATATGCTGTTGGGATCTAATTGACGTTGTGGTAAATAGCTAATATCAGAGTATTTCATAGTGCTTAAAGGGATTCGTTGAGTACGTGATAGCCATCTTTTTTTAGTGCTGCAATCGCGTTTTGTATACGCTGTCGTTTAACTAAAACATAATCGGTATCGTAGGTCGATAAAGCAAAAATTGAAATGCTCGCTTTGGCTAAAACACCTGAGATATCAGCCATGATCCCTGTTAATGAAAACCCAAGTGGACCTACGACCTCTAATGCTAACCAATCGTTTTCTGCATCAAGGCTCTCAATCTCAAATGTAGTGGGGCATACGATGGATAATTCGTCGACTGTTTTAGAGATAAAATACATTGATTCTTTAAATAGCGCAGCAGGAATATCACTATTAACATCAAGGCTATGAATCGTAAAGGCTGTACTATGAAGCTGCAATGTTTGCTTTGACATTTTTAAACCCTTTGGCAGTAAGTCACTTATTAATAGTATATACCCAAGCCACCTCAAGATGCGAGCGTCGTTGGAGTTAAAAGCGATAGAGGTAAGTGGCAGACTGCGATTCCGAGGTATTCTAGGACTAAAATAACTTCATTAACTGCGTTAAAATTAGTTACTGCAAAAAGTAAAGCACCTAATTAAGGTGCTTTACTGATGTCTCACTCGTTATTTTTAACTTGTGATGCTTGAATGGCAGTTAACGCAATTGTGTAAACAATGTCGTCAACCAACGCGCCTCTGCTTAAGTCGTTTACTGGTTTTCTCATACCTTGCAACATAGGGCCAATACTTATTAAGTCAGCGCTTCTTTGCACTGCTTTGTAGGTTGTGTTACCGGTATTTAAATCGGGGAATATAAATACCGTTGCTTTACCTGCGACAGGGCTGTTAGGGGCTTTTTTACGTGCAACGTTTTCCATAATAGCGGCGTCGTATTGTAATGGACCATCGATTATCAGATCGGGGCGTTTTTGCTTTGCAAGTGCGGTGGCTTCACGCACTTTTTCAACATCTGCGCCTGTGCCTGATGTTCCGGTGCTATAACTTATCATGGCTACACGAGGTTCAATGCCAAAAGCCGCGGCGGAGTCAGCAGATTGAATCGCAATATCAGCGAGTTGTTCGGCCGTTGGATCAGGGTTAATTGCACAGTCACCATAAACAAGTACTTGATCAGGTAATAGCATAAAAAATACCGATGAGACCAATGATGATCCCGGTGCAGTCTTAATCAACTGAAGTGCAGGGCGAATAGTATTTGCTGTGGTATTGACCGCGCCAGATACAAGGCCATCAACTTTACCGCGCTCTAACATCATGGTGCCAAGTACAACGTTATCTTGTAGTTGTTCATGTGCTACAACTTCGGTGAGGCCTTTACTTTTTCTGAGTTCAACCATTGGCGCGATATAATCATTGATCACACTATGAGGCTCAATAATTGTTACATTTTCGTTGAGTTCAACACCTTGTTGTATGGCAATGCGTTCGATTTCCTCGCGATCGCCAAGTAAAATTGTTTTTGCAATACCACGTTGACCACAAATAGCGGCAGCTTTGATAGTACGTGGCTCATTACCCTCTGGGAGCACCACGGTTTTAGCAAACTGTCGGGCTTTATCTGTCAGTAAATAGCGAAATGCTGGTGGAGACATTTTACGTGTTTTACCGACACTTTTAGCAAGGGTATCGAGCCAGTCAGAATCGATGTTGCTCGCATTATGATGCTTTACCTTATCGATTCGTTGTTCATCATCACATGGTACTTCCATATTAAAGTTATGTAGTAATAGAGATGTTCGCCAAGTATCGGCGTCAGTGATTAAAATAGGTAAGCCGGTTGCCATTGCTTGTTCGCACAAAGTCATAATACGAGGCTCAGGTCTAAATCCACCAGTGAGTAAAATAGCACCAATTTTAGTGCCGTTCATGGCTGATAAACACGCTGCAACTAATACGTCAGAGCGATCGCCGGGCGTAACTAATAACGCACCTGGCGTAAAGTGGTTGAGAATATTTGACACAGTACGCGCGCAAAAAGTGACACGGCGTAAACGTCGGTGCGCCATATCGCCTTCGTTGATTATTTCAGCTTTTAAATAAGCACATAAATCTTTTACACGAGGAGCGACTAACTCAAAGTCCCACGGTATAGAACCCAATAACATAAATGGGTGTTTTCTAAATATGGGCAGTGAGGCAAGTCTATTGAGTTCATTTTCAAGTTGTTCGGGGTTATGTGTATCCACTAAATCAGCGCGAGCTCGGCCTTCTTCGTCTAAAGGGGCGTTTACTTTATTAAAAATACAGCCCAGTACGCGGGCATGATCAACACCGCCATAGTTGCCTGCAGCAATTTCTAATCGGTCTTCAATTTGATCATTAGTATCGTTGCCTGGTGTAAGCACAAATACGATATCTGCACCTAAAGTTTGGGCAATCTCGCGATTTACTCGCCCTGCATAAGGTTGGCGGCGGGTGGGCACCATACCTTCAATAATAGCGACTTCATCGCTGTTTATCGCATTTTCAAAGCGCTCTACAATCTCTTCAAGTAAGTCATCACCTTTACCATCACCAATCATTTGCTCTGCATACGCAAGCGCAAATGGAGTAGGTGGTGTGATAGGCGAACCTTGAGTAACAATTTGGGTTGACTTTTCTGGGCCTGTTTCACCAGAACGAGGCTGTGCAATGGGTTTAAAAAAGTTAACTTTGACTGCCTTTTGCTCAAGAGCACGAACCAAACCAACAGAGACAGAGGTCAATCCAACGCCTGTTGAAATGGGCACTAACATAATTCGACGAGCCATAATTAGTGCTCCTGCGCAATGGTTGCAGCATCAAGGGCAATAACCCACTCTTCATTCGTAGGCATTACGACCGCTTTGACATTTGCTGCTGTAGAGCTAATAATCCCTTGCTTTGAAAAACGCGCTGCAAGGTTTGCTGTATTGTCACAGTCTAGGCCCAAAAATGAGAGCTGCGCGATTACTTTTGCGCGAATTATATCTGAGTTTTCACCAATGCCACCTGTAAAAATCAAAGCATCTAGGCGTTGTAATGGCACCATAAAAGCTGCAATTTGTTTTGCTAATCGATAACAAAACATGTCGAGTGCGAGAATTGCTTTTTCGTTACCTGCTACAGCAGCTTCTTCGATTGTTCGGCAATCGTTGGAGAGTTCACTAATACCCAGTAAGCCACTTTGCTTATTGAGTAAATCATCGATTTGCTGTGCGCTGTAATCAAGCTGTGTGGTTAAAAAGTTAAATAGGCCAGGGTCAATATCACCACTGCGAGTTCCCATCATTAAGCCTTCGAGTGGTGTAAGTCCCATACTCGTATCGACACTTTTACCGTTTTTAATTGCGCACACCGAGCAACCATTACCTAAATGTGCACTAATAAAGTTACTATGTTCAATCGATTGATTTAATAATTTAGCTGTTTGTTCAGCAACATAAAAATGGCTTGTACCGTGAAAGCCATAACGCCTAACGCCATAATCTGTATAAAGTTTGTAGGGCAAGGCATACAGATAAGCTGTTTTTTCCATCGTTTGGTGAAAGGCAGTATCAAAAACGGCAATTTGTGGTAAGCCTTTAAATGATGCCTGAGCCGATGAAATACCTAATAAATTTGCGTGGCCATGTAAAGGCGCAAGCGTTGCCGCTTGGGTAATGCCCTTTATTACATCATCATCAATTAAAACTGATTGGGTGAAATGTTCCCCACCATGAACAACACGATGACCTACCGCAATTAAGTGATCAGCTAAATGATGATCGTTGATCAGCGCAACCAGCGTATCAATTGCGGCGCCGTGAGCTTGGTTTGCCTCAAGTTCAATTTGTTTTTTTACACCTTGATATTTGTACTTAATTAAGGGGGTTGAAGATCCTAAACGCTCGGCAAGACCTGAAATAATTTCTTCAGAGGTTAAAGCATCTAAAATTGCGAATTTTAAACTTGAACTGCCACAGTTAAGAACAAGAACATGGCGAGGTAGAGCTGGTTGAGAAGGCATAACAAGATCCCATTTTTGACAATATCAGTAAGTGAGCATTAAGAGTAAGAATGTAAATTAAAGCAAAGTAGTAATCGGCCGATATATTGCTATGCTTAAGTAAATACTGGCTTGCATTAAAAACGGTTTGTTTAGCTGGTTAAAAAGTAAGTTATTTTCGCTAAAGGCTATTTTTAATGCTAAGTAAATATAAAGTCTAATTGACTTAATGCATGGATATTTTACCTCATTTATTGTTTTAACGTTAGTGATAAGCATGATCAAAAACAAGTTTTAAGGTAAAAAGGTGGAATGGATTTTACACAGGAATGTTACCGCGAGTGTGGTACACTCAAACAGTAAATATTATATTGATAAACCAGCGATACCTAGGAGCCATGATGCAAAAGAGTGTGATGTCACAAGTTCAAACTGGTCGTGAATATGCAAAAAAATGGCCTCTTCGCAGAGAGCTGGCGCCGCTATTTATCGAATTTAAAGTAATAAAAGCTACCGATCTTGCGATTACGGTAATGCCAATTATCGCTATGCTTACGTTGTTTATGCAGTTGAATTATTTAGGCAGTGATTTTTTGCCTCAAGCAATTGCAATGGCATTATTTTTTCTGTCTTTACCTTTTCAAGGCCTGCTGTGGCTAGGAAAACGGGCTCAAACTCAACTTGAACCCGCGATGATGCATTGGTATAAAGAACTACATGGGAAAATGGTAGCAAATGGCTACCAAGGCCAGGTCAATAGCAAAAATCCAAAATACGCTGATTTGGCGCGTTTGCTCAACGATATGTTTGAAAAAATGGATCTTGCCTTTACGAAAGAGAATCTGTAAGGCGCTTAAATTGGCTTACATAAAACGATAAGGTGACAATTTGCTCGCCTTGTTGTTCTAGCTCCAGCCAATGCTCTGGTCTAAATTTCCATGCGAAAGGCGTCATTGTAATTAGATTTTTTACATCTTTAAACGGCAAAGCAATTTGTTGATCTAGTAAACGTTGCTCGACGAGTTCAAACCCTTCAGGTATGTCAATTGGCGTATGTGCATTTACTTCACGGTAAATCTTGTTTTTTAATTCTTTTAAGTGCCAAGGACCTGGACTTGCAACAATAAGTGCTGCTCCTGGTTTTGCTAAACGCGCTAATTCAGTATCAAATAAAGGCGCAAAAATACTGACTAGCACATCAGCCGAATCATCAGCGAAGGGCGCTTGGCTAATTGATGCAACGCTAAAATTACAGTGTTTATAACGTTTGGCCGCGTATTTGATGGCTGATTTTGAAATATCTACACCATACACTTCAATATTACAGGCGTTAGCAATTGCTTGGGTATAAAAACCCTCTCCGCAGCCTAAATCTATCACTGTTTTTGGAGCAAGGGTATGGACGTGGTCTGCAATAGTTGATTGTAAAAACTGATAATGCTGCGTGTTTAAAAAATCGCGTCTTGCTTGCACCATATCTAGGTTATCGCCAGGTTGCTTTGAGTTTTTTTGTTGAACGGGTAGTAGGTTTACATAACCTTCTTTGGCGAAATCAAAACTGTGGTTGTTAGTGCATTTAAGCGTGTTTGCGTTCAACTCAAGGGCGTGTTGGCACAGCGGGCATTGATAATTGAGACTCATGAGTCTAAATAATCCTTATCATAAAAAGTTTTTACCCACTGGGGGCGATAGGTGATCAGTAACGTAATAGCCATGCCATTTAGCATCGCTTCAGGAAACCAAATTATGGCACATAAATACAGGTAGTTTTCAGTTAATTCAAACCAGTTATAGCTGAGCGTGAAATAGTAAAAAAGACTAATAGAGAGTATTTTTAAGCACGCGATAATTGCTGCACAGATAAACGCACAGACAAATACGTAGACGAAAAAATGCCGAGGTAGAAGGCTATAACATAGAATAAAAAAAGCATAGCTCAATAATATTGGTAAATAGGCACTGAGTAATAAATGTATGGGTAATTGAGTAACAGTGATTTGCTTAAAAGCCACTAATAGCAAAGTAGCAAGCGAAGCACTCAGTATAGCTTGGCGCCAGCCCAAGATAAGCGTGATAGCAGTGACACCGAGTATATGTAATTCAAGGCCCGGTAATATGCCTGCTTTAATACGCCACAGCAATGCCATTACTACTGTACAAGCAAATAAACCAGTTTGACGCGCAGGTGTTGTCATCAATGCGGTATATTGCGTTTTATTGACGCTGAGTAAAAAAAGGCAGCCAACAATAAACCACGCAATAGATTGCAATTCGAGGCTTATTATTGGCATTATTTTTAGTTCAGTCATTTAGTTATGTGCTAGCTAAACGTTGACCAAATAGGTGCGTGATCTGAGGGCTTTTCAATGCCTCGTAATTCGTAATCAATACCAGCATCGATACAGCGCGCAGCTAAATCCGAGGTTGCTAAAACAACATCAATTCTCAATCCTCGGTTATCATCAAACCCTTTTGAACGGTAATCAAACCATGAATATTGCTCAACAGTGTCAGGATGAAGTTCACGGAACGTGTCTTTGAAGCCCCAATCAAGTAACGTTGCAAGCCATTGACGCTCTTCTGGCTGGAAGGAACATTTGCCTGTTTTTAGCCAACGTTTACGATTTGGCTCGCCAATACCAATATCTAACTCGGTTGGAGAAATATTGATATCACCCATAACAATGACGTCTTCATCACTGTTGTGGTTTGTATCAAGGTGGGTCATTAAGTCTTGATAAAATTGGCGTTTGTACGGAAATTTAGTTTCATGTGCAATGTTGTCGCCTTGTGGAAAGTAGCCATTCATAACGGTTAAGTCACGGCCATTTTCTTGGCTAACGGTGACGCTAATCATCCGTTTTTGCGATTCATCAGTGTCAGTTGCAAACCCTTTAAATACAGATTTAGGCTCTGCTTTACACAACATAGCAACCCCGTAATGGGCTTTTTGACCATGAAAATAAACGTGGTAACCCATTTTTTGCACATCTTCTAACGGAAAGGCTTCATCATGAACTTTAATTTCCTGCAAACCAATAATGTCAGGTTGATGTTTATCAATAATTGCTTGTAATTGGTGTAGGCGAGCGCGCAGCCCGTTAATGTTAAATGAAATAACTTTCATAAGATGGCCCTAAATAATTATCTTCTTTTAGATGAGGGCTAAATTCTATCATCAAATAGCGGATGGCACATGCGGTTATTAATAAAAATGAACTGCTGTTTTGTTGAACAAATGATGACCAAGCATTAAGCGTTGTTAATACCATATTAAATAAAAAATTAAATATATAATCCAGTTGATTTGTATGTTTGTGTATATATAATGCGCGCAAACCACCCGTTCATTATTTATTCATTTTAAAGGTACATCATGAAAAAACAACTTTTAGCATTGTTCGTAGCAACTGTTTCTTTCTCACATTCAGTCAGCGCGGCGCAGTATGTTTCAGCGGATCATAAAATTGAGTCTAAGTTATGCTCTATTAGTGCTAATGAAGGTTTTTCTGCAGCCAGAAAAGTGGCAGCGCAACATGGTGTAAACCTATCTCGTTTTTCAAAAAGCATTTTGTGCAATGGTGACGATATTCGTAACATTGCAAAAAAAATCAATGATAATGCTCAACAAGCGAGAGTGATCGAGGTGTTTGCTAAAAATACACAGCAAGAAACTCAGTTATGCATTACAGCTTTAAAGCAAGGACTTGCACCCGTTAAAGAAAAAATTGGTAACTTAAATTCACTAAAATGTAATGGTGAAGTAGTAACAGATTTTGTGAAGCGTTATCAAAACGCCGCAATTTAAGTATTTGCAATGCATGCAATTTTTACATGCTTGTATGAAATGGTTGCAGTGAGGCAGGTTGGTGAATGACCTGCATTTCATTAATTCATTGATTTTTAAGGTTTTTAAAGTTGGCATTTAACTTGTTTGTATTTGATTGAAATTAATCAATTACAAGGAAATTTCTTATGAAAAAGTTAACTTTAGCATCTACTATTTTAGCCGCTCTGAGCTTATCAGCATGTTCGACATCTTCAATGCCAAAAATCGACAGTAATTTTGGTAGTTTAGATAATGACGATGATGGCTACATCTCAAAAGTAGAGGCTGATGATGACAATATTTGGGAACATTTCTCAAACATTGATACAAATATGGACGAGCAGATCAGCCGTAAAGAATTTAATAGTTATATGCAACTCAATACCGGTAAAGTTGCCAGCGATACAGAGGTTGCTGACTCTGCTTTTAAAGCCGACATTGCCAAATTTGATCCGATTGAAAACGATTTTAGTTCTTTAGATAATGACCGTAATGGTTTTATCTCTATCAGTGAAGCAAACGATGATGACATAGCAAACCACTTCGGTTATATGGATACAAACCAAGACAAACGTATAAGTCAGCAAGAGTTTATAGGTTATATTCAAACTTATGGTAGCGATGTTGCTGAAGATGAAGCACTTGAAATGATCAAAAATAGTTAATTTATTTACGCTTATTAAATCATACCAATGCCAATAGCTTCGTTATTGGCATTTTTTATGTATTTTTAACGATTGTTTTTCCTAGTTTCAGTTAGATCTGTCATAATAATGCGTTACATAAGCTTGTTAGATAAAGGGTAGGTATGGCGGGTCGGCGAATTAGTGATGAGCAACTTGTTGAGATCATTGAAGCGGCGATATTTGTTGCTGGAAAACCCCTCACTAAACGGCATATAAAAGACACGGTGTTAATTGATTTAAATATTTCAATGGCACGGATCACTCACGCTGTAGAACAAATACAGCTGCATTATCAAACACGCGGAATTCGTTTGGTAGAAGTTGGGAGTGGTTTTCGATTTCAAGCGTGTGCGAGTCTAGGTCCGTGGTTAAGTAACCTGTGGCAAGAGCGTGCACCAAAATACTCTCGAGCATTATTAGAAACCCTTTCACTTATTGCATATCGACAACCGATCACTCGGGGCGAGATTGAGCAAGTACGAGGTGTGACTGTTGGCTCGGGAATTATTAAAAATCTGCTCGAGCGAGAGTGGATTAAAGTCGTTGGGCATAAAGAAGTACCGGGGCGGCCCGCTTTATATGCAACAACTAAACAATTTTTAGATTATTTTTCGTTAGCGGGTTTAGATAGCTTACCTCCGTTGCCTAAGCAGCAACAAAGCAAAATCGACCAGCTATTGAGTGATCCTTCTGTGAGAGAACTATCCGAATGAGTATACAAGGTGAAAAGTTACAAAAAGTATTGGCAAGAGCAGGTGTTGGCTCTCGTCGTGAAATGGAAAAATACATTGATGCAAATCGCGTGAGTGTAAATGGCAAAGTGGCAAAGTTAGGCGATCGCGTAGAAGAAACCGATTTGATCCGTGTTGACGGCCACACTGTTAAAATTGAAGAAAAAGCAGAACGAATTTGCCGTGTTATTATGTATAACAAGCCTGAGGGCGAATTGTGTACACGTAAAGATCCAGAAGGACGCAGAACAGTATTTGATCGTCTCCCACGTGTTGATGGCGAACGTTGGATTGCTGTGGGCCGCTTAGATATAAACACGGCGGGTTTAATGTTATTCACCAACGACGGTGAATTAGCGAATCGCCTAATGCACCCAAGTTATGAAGTTGAGCGTGAATATTCGGCACGTGTATTTGGTGAGGTAACAGCTGAAACAGTAAAAAACCTAACCAGAGGTGTTGAACTTGAAGATGGTATGGCTAAATTCCTTAATATAAAACCGCTGGGCGGTGAAGGTATTAACCGTTGGTTTAATGTTACGTTAACTGAAGGGCGTAACCGTGAAGTGCGTCGTTTATGGCAATCACAAGATGTCGAAGTATCTCGTCTTATTCGTATTCGTTACGGCAAGCTAGAGCTCGATAAACGCTTACCACAAGGTGGTTGGGCTGAATTAGATTTAGAAACAGTCAATTACTTACGTAAAACGGTAAAACTGGGCCGTGAAACGCAGACTAAATTGTCAGTTATGCCAGAAAAGCGTAAAGATAAGCGCGCCAAAATCAACCAAATTCGTAAAGCGGTTAAAAAACATAATAATCGTGTTAAGCAGACAAAACGTCGCTAATTGTTTTGTTAGCATTAAAAAAGCCGCTTAAATAGCGGCTTTTTCGATCGGGACTATTGTCCGAAGTTTAGGTTATACCAATCGTATTAAGTTACTGACCATTTATAACGCAGTTAGCGCTTTATTTAACTCGCTAGAATAGTTAAATATTTAAGTTGATTGGTATTACTTAGCTTGTGCGTCTAATGATTGGCCATTCACGTCTTTTGAATCATCACTCATTAAATATAAGTACGTTGGCATTAAGTCTTCAGGGCATGCCAGTTTATCTCTGTCTTCGCCCGGATAGACACTAGCACGCATTGCAGTATGAGTAGCACCTGGATTGATACAGTTAATACGAATATTGGTTTTACCTACTTCACACGCCCACGTTTGCATCATACCTTCAACAGCAAATTTAGAGATTGCGTATGCACCCCAAAATTCACGGCCTTGGCGGCCAACACCAGATGAAGTAAAGATAATCGATGCACTTGGTGATTTTCTCAGTACTGGGAACATGTATTTAGTGATCATTGCTTGAGCCGTGACATTAACTTTCATGATGTTGTCAAACGTTGATGAACAAAAATGCTCAAGTGGCCCTAATGAACCAATAATACCGGCATTATTAAGTAAGCCATCAAGTTTACCAAACTGCTGCTCTATCGTGACACCTAAGTCTCTAAAGTTTTGTTTTGTTGCACCTTTTAAATCCATCGGTACAATTGCAGGCTTTGGACCACTTAATGCGATGATTTCATCATAAACGGCTTCAAGCTTGCTGGTGGTTTTACCTAAAAGAATCACTGTTGCGCCATGCTTTGCATAAGTAAGTGCAGCAACTCGGCCGATGCCATCGCCGGCACCAGTAATTAAGATCACTTTGTCTTGCAGGGCATTTTCAGCCGCTTTGTAAGTTTGCATAAGAAAGGTCCAAAAGAATTTATTTCAATGATTTTAACATAGCAAAACACCAAGTTATCGAATTTATTGTAAAATAAGGTGGCGAAATTTGAAACTTTACGTTAACTTTAACTGGTCTAATGTCTTGTTAATAACCTAATTACATTATTTTAACTAATATTTATCTATCACGTTTAAGAATTTAGTAAAACATTAACTACACTTATTTATTTGAACACACTATAAAAATAAGATTTTGTGCGGAGCAAACAACATGAAAAAAATGCTACTCTCACTTGCAATTACAGCTGCTTTAGCTGGTTGCGGCGGCGGTGAAACATTAGAAGACGTTAAAAAAGAGACTCCAGCAGTGATCCCCGCTGCTACAGTGAAATTTGACCCTGCCAATGGGGTGATTTCAGTCCCCAATGACTTATTAATGAGCGGCACTAAAGATGGTACGCTGAATATTCCAGGTGAGCTAGATGCCAATGGCGTATCTATTAGCAGAGCTGCCTATGCAAATCCATCAATGGCATTAGGCGCACTGGATGGCTGGTCAAGCCAAGTACCATTTAAAATCGACTTAGCATTTCCACCAAGTATTAGTCTTGATGCAACCTCAGCCGGAACTCCTGGTGCTGTGCGGATATTTGAAGTTATTATGGGCGCAAGTCTTACCGATGCACAGTGCTCTGTGGCACCTGCTGGCGCAGCATGTAAGCTAGTAGGTGAACTTACCTTTGGTGTTGATTTTGTAACTAAAGGCAGTGGTGATGCAGTTGCCATTATTCCACTTAAACCATTTAAAGCCGGTAGCTCTTACATTAACGTTTTAACGACCAGTTTAAAGGATTCAGAAGGGCGTTCAATTAAGCCTTCATCAACGTATGGTTTAGTAAAACAAGAAACACCCTTAATTACACCGTCTCAACTTGCCTTGCAAGGTGCAGTTAATAGTTACGAAAATGTTGTTACTTCAGGCGGTGCAATTAGTAAAGATGATATTATTTACTCTGCTGCTATGACGATTCAATCAGTAGGGCCTGTTCTTAGCACTATTAAGTCTCTTTTGGCTGCTAGTTTACAAAACCAAGCGTTGCCAAGGCCTGCAGTACAAGTACCAGAACAACCAATGTTAACCGTTGAGCAAGTGTTTGCTGCGAAAAATATTACAGGGCTTTCACCTGCTTTTGCTGGTGTGCAATATCAAAAAGGTAATGTAATGTTACCTATGTATTTATCAACCCCAACGGGTACTGCAATTACTGATTTAGCAGACACCTATTGGCAAGGCATGTGTGATAGTGCAGTAGCTGTACTTGGATATAAAGCGGCTGCAGGTGATGCTTTCCCAGCAGAACCTATAAGTGTTAATGACGGCACATGTGCTGCATTGAGTGAAGGGCGTTTACGTGATTTAGGTTTAGATACAACTAAACATTTAACTAAATATAACTCAATACCTAAAGTACAGAGTATGGCAGATGTGCCAGTGCAAGTTACTAAACCTATTTTACCCGTTATTAATATGATTAGAGCACAAATAGGGATGGGCGAACTAACAATGCCAGCTGAGGGTTGGCCTGTTGTAATTTTACAACACGGTATTACAACACAAAAAGAGTCGATGCTAGCATTGACTGCAAGCTTAGCTGTACAAGGTTTTGCGACAGTAGCAATTGACCACCCAGTGCATGGCGAGCGTGGCATAGATGTTGATGGCGATGGTGAAGATGATTTTAATGCAACCACAGGTTCTGTGCTTGCGTATATGAATCTACAGTCGTTGCTTGTAGCACGTGATAACTTAAGACAATCAGCGGCAGATTTATTGGGCTTACGTTTAGGCTTAAACTTTGTTAATGATGAATCTCTTAACACGCAAGATGTAACATACATTGGTCACTCGTTAGGCTCAATTGTCGCGCCTGCATTTGTTACACAAACAAATACACCATTGGCACCACAAGTAGATCCTTTATTTAAAGTGAACACAGTTGCTTTAGCAAGCGGCGGCGGCGGTATCGCTAGCTTCTTGCTTGAGTCCGCAAGCTTTGGTCCATTTGTACAAGGTTCTGTGTTACTTTCAGCGGATACTGCTGAGTCTGCTGAATTTGCTGCGTACACACAAGGCCCTGCAATTTCAAACTGTGGTGAAGCCGATTATAGTCGTGCATTTACTTCATGTGCATACAAAGAATTTACTGCTGCGTTAACGGTAGCGGGTGAAACGACTAAAATAGCAAATATACAAGGTGTTATGACGCAATTTGCATTTGCTTCACAAACAGCCCTAGATAGTGGTGATCCAACAAACTATGCAAGCTCCATTGCGGCGCTTGGCACACCTATTTACATGAATGTGGTTGTGGGTGATGGCGCGCTTAACAAAGCTGATCAAGTAATTCCACCGATGACTGTGAATAACCCTATTGCAGGTTCGCTTCCTTTAGCGCGTCTAATGGGCTTAACGACGGTCGCTCAGTCGCAGCCACTAACTGAGGCACCTATGAGCTACGTTGTTAAGTTTACTAAAGGGCATCATGGTTCAGTATTGACGCCAGCCCCAGATGTAGGCGCAGGGTCAAATGCACAAGACAGCGCAGCAACAACCACCGAGATGCAGTTACAAATAGCATCTTACTTAGCAACACGCGGAAGAGCGTTATCAATTGCTAATACAGAGATTGTTACTGACTAAGTTTTTGTAGTTAAGTAAACCAAAAGCCACTGAAATGTGGCTTTTTTGTGTTTGAATGGTAAGTTAGCGCGAGTTCGGTTAAATTGATGCAAATTTTTATTTGGAGAATAGAATTGGAATTTCTTTATGAGTACGGCATTTTTCTTGCCAAAACAGTGACCCTGGTTATCGCAATTGCCGCTGTGGTAATAATTTTTGTGGGGGCTGCAGTAAAACCCAAAGTAAAAAAAGGCGAAATTGATATAGAGGATATATCAGAGCAATTAGAGGATTTAAAACATAGCTTTTTAGAGCACACATTATCGGGTAAAGCGTTAAAAGCATTTCATAAAACGCAAAAAGCCGACGCTAAAAAAGCAGCTGCAAATGAAGAGACCAAGCCTCGATTATACGTAATTGATTTTAATGGCAGTGTTGATGCTAATGAAGTGGATAGTTTACGTGAAGAAATCACGGCAATCGTTGCTATTGCAGATGCAACTAAAGATAAAGTGCTAATTCGCCTTGAAAGTGGTGGTGGTGTTGTTCATGGTTATGGCTTGGCTGCATCGCAATTACAACGTCTTAAAAATAAAGGCATACACTTAACCGTAGCAATAGATAAAGTGGCAGCCAGTGGCGGTTATATGATGGCATGTGTTGCAGATGAGATAGTTGCAGCACCTTTTGCTATTGTTGGATCTATTGGTGTGATTGCGCAGATCCCAAATTTTAATAAAATATTGAAGAAAAATGATGTTGATTTTGAGCAAATAACAGCAGGCGAATTTAAGCGTACATTGACCTTATTTGGTGAAAATACGGATAAAGCGCGCGATAAATTTAAAGAGGAAATAGAGCAAACACATGGCTTATTTAAGCAGTTTGTTAGTTCGCAGCGCCCGTCACTGGATATTGATCTTGTTGCAACCGGGGAACATTGGTTTGCAACGCAAGCACTTGATAAAGGCTTGGTAGATACGATTGAAACAAGTGATGATACTTTATTAAAATATCAGGATGAGCGTCAAATTTATAAAGTAAAATACAAAGTTAAAAAGACACTCAGTGATAAACTTGCTATAGGTTTTAGTGGGGGTATTAATAAAGCGGGGGTATCCATTTACTCGCGTTTTAAAAGTTTAAACCCGTAGGTTAACCTAATAAAAAACCCGCAGTTAAGCGGGTTTTTTAGTGTTGAAAGTAAAAGTATTATTCAGCTGATTTATGGTAATCCTCTAAATCTTTAGCTGCGTTAGGGTCATTAAAGATCTTTTCATCTAATTGACCTTCTGATTTAGCAACGACGCACGTCACCATACAATCACCCGTAACATTGACCGCTGTACGTGTCATATCAAGTAATCTATCAACACCAATGATAATAGCGATACCTTCAACAGGTAAGCCAACTTGGTTAAGTACCATTGCAAGCATTATCAAACCAACGCCTGGCACGCCTGCGGTACCTACAGATGCAAGAGTTGCAGTTAGAATAACCATTAGGTAATCAGAAATAGTTAAATCAACACTAAATACCTGTGCAATAAAGACAGTCGCTACACCTTGCATAATGGCTGTGCCGTCCATGTTTATGGTGGCGCCTAACGGGATGGTAAAAGAGGCTACAGAGTTATTTGCTCCTAATTTCTTAGTTGCTGTCTCTAATGTAATTGGCATCGTAGCGCTTGAGCTCGATGTACTAAATGCAAATAAACACGCGTGTTTCATTTTCTTTAAAAAGATAATTGGGTTTAGGCCCGTTAAAAATTTTAATAATAATGTGTAGTTTATAAATGCATGAATAAAAAGCGCTGCAACCACAACACCAAAGTATTTAGCTAAGCTAACGATTAAATTTAGCTCAATTGTGGTAAATAACTTGGCCATTAAACAAAATACACCATAAGGGGCGACGTTCATTAATAATGTAACCAACTTTAAAATCACAGTGTTTAGATCTTCAAAAACAGTTGCAACTCGCTTACCCGCCGAACCGCTAAGGGCCATTGCAATACCAAATAACAATGCAAACACAATAACCTGTAGCATATTACCGCTGGCCATGGCATCAATTGGGTTGGTTGGAAACATACCAATGATCACTTGAGCGAGTGTAGGGGCTTCTTTTGCGCTGTAAGTCGCTTCTGAAGGTAAGTTTATTCCTTCACCTGGGTTTACTAATAAAGCCAAGCTAATTGCAACCGTTATTGCAATTGCAGTGGTCAGTAGATAAAGGCCGATAGATTTTCCGCCAAGGCGACCTAGTTTTTTAGGGTCACTTAAGCTGCATGTTCCACAAACGAGAGAGACAAATACTAAGGGGACGACCAACATCTTCAAACTGGCTATAAAAATTTGTCCACCAATATGAAATAAACCATCTACAAAAAAGCCCTTAATTGGCAAAGAGAATAACCCAAGAGGGATTAGATAATCGTCTTCGCCAGCTAAGATAGCCTGAAAAATAAAGCCTACAGCAACCCCCAGCAACATACCAATCATGATGCGGGTGGTTAAACTCATTGAACGGATTTTCGACATAGTAATAATCTATTTGTTATAAATTTTCCATAGCCTACCAGCATGCAAATTTTTATACAGAAAAAATCGATAAATATGAAAAAAAAGTGTGGATCAAAAAAACAACAAAAAAATAATAAAAGTTGTGATTTTAAATCTGAATATAGGTTAACATTGGGTAAATATTTCGAATTTTATAATCAATAACAAACGCTAGGGAGAGGTCAATGCCTTTAATGCGATGGCTCAGTGTTGTGCTATTCAGTTTTCTAATCACGGCTTGTGGTGGAGGTGGTTCACTTGAAAAGGATGGAGGTGATCTTGGTGGTGGTGGAACTACACCAGACACACCAACTTATACCGTTACAGTTCAAGGGTTTAATCAAGCAACGAATGAGCAATCAAACTCAGTAACTAAAGATGTACCGCTTTTTTTGCGTGCAACCGTTTTAAAAGATGGCGAAGTTGTTACGGGTAAACGTGTAACTTTTAGTCTTGCTGATGGAATCGGCTCATTAAAACCAACTTCTGGCAGTGCCTTGACTGATGGTGATGGTGTTGCGCAAATAGCGCTCGAATCCGGTTCAATTGTTGGAGCTGGCCAAGTGACAGCAACTTACATTGAAGACAGTACCTCGCATCAAGGTGTATTTGCTTTTACTTCATCAGGTGGTCAAGGCGATGATAACAGTGAAGAGAAATATACTCTAACAGTAGAGGGTTTTTCAAAATCAACAGCGGCAAAATCAAATTCTGTCACGAACATTGCACCACTAGAGCTACGCGCTACATTGTTAAATGAAGGCGAAGTGGTGAGTGGGCAGCGAGTGACGTTTAGCTTAGCTGATGATATTGGTTTATTAAATCCAACTTCGGGTAGTGCATTAACAGGTTCTGATGGTATTGCAAGAATAGAACTCACAGCAGGCTCAGTCGCTGGTGCTGGTATTGTTACTGCAAATTACTCTGTTGGCAATGTATCATATCAAGGTACTTTTGCTTTTACTTCATCAGGTGGCCAAGGCGATAACACGGGCGTTATAGGCACTGTGGCATTGGTTTTAAAAATAGTTGATCAAAATGGCCAACCTTTTTCGGAAAATAACCCGGTAAGCAAAGATAACAAAGGCGTAGTATCAGCGACATTAACCGATGATGACGTACCGGTTTCAGGGCAGTTAATCAGGTTTGTTTCTAAATATACGGGTAAAATCACCCCAGAATTGGGAACTGCTCTAACAAACTCTGAGGGCGTTGCAAAAGTAACTCTTAGCAGTGGTATTCTTAAAGGCGCCGGACAGGTTATTGCAAGCTATGAATCCGAAGATAATGGAACGGTCACCAAAACAATTGGCTTTGTATCAAGTGGTGATGATGCATCAGTTGATAAAGCAGTCGCGAATGTAGATATTAAATTATTATCAGGTTGTGTTGAAGGGTGGGATACAAATAGAAACACGATATCATTGGATTCAACCTACGCAACTTCTGGTTGTAAAGCTGTTAATAAATTTTCGTCTGATGAGTTAGTCGATATATTAGTAAAAGTGACAGATACAAGTTCTGGTGATGGTTTTGTAGGGATTATTACAGAAGTCACGACGGATTTAGGTCGTTTATTACCAGATTCAGGTAAGGCGCTTACTGATAACTTTGGCTTTGCAATATTAAAGCTTCAACCAGGCGCAAACAGTGGCGCAGGAGAAATAACTGCAACCTCTAAATCTGCGACTAGTCAAAAAGCCTTTGAAATTGCAACGGCAGAGTTAAATATCACGATTGATAACGGCTTATATAACAAGCTAGATGTTGATGGCAACCCAATTGTGGGAGAATTTGTGCCATTAGCTGCTGGGGCTACAACGGTTATTACTGTTGATATTTTTGATGCCAATGGAGCTCGTGTAGTTTCACCATTAGATGTAGAGTTTACATCTGGTTGTGTGCAAGCTGGCAAATCTATAATGGATCAAAAAACAACGAGTATCAGTGGTGTTGCAACAGCTACATATAGAACTGATGGCTGTAATGCGGCGCAAGGTGATACCGTGACAGCAACCGTTCTTACTGGTGGGGCTGCAGTAGTTAAATCGATTAATATCCCTGTATCGACAGCTCCTGTTGAATCTATTGAGTTTATAGATGCTACGCAATCTGTAATTGCACTTAAGGGGACTGGCGGACAAGGGCGCTCTGAGACATCGGAAGTTTCCTTTAAATTACTAGATAAAATTGGGAAAGCAGTACCGAGTAGTCGTATGGACTTTAGGCTAAGTTCAACAAATGGCGGCATTAGCTTATCCCATACTAGTGTATTTACTGATGCTGAAGGCTTAGCAAGAGTACAGGTCAATGCGGGCTTTGTACCAATGGCTGTTCGTGTGCAAGCTTGCTTTATTCCAAGCGATCAAATTCCAGCAAATCAAAATGATAATGTAACTTGTTGGCAAGAAGTTTTTCAAGAATGTGCTAAAGCTGTTGATATCCGAGATCCAAATGTATCATGTCCAATTGGTAATTTATCTTTACTTAGTCTTGATGAACAAGTAATCACAGTCTCTGATTTAGTCTCCATTAGCTCAGGTTTACCAGATGGAAATAGCTTTACCGCAGGTGCTGATACAATCAATATTGAAGCACTTGACTATATTGGAGATATTAATGAAATCTCAGTTTATCTAGCTGATCACTTTAATAATCCAGTACCTGATGGAACTGCCGTATATTTAACAACGGAAGGCGGTGCTGTAGGCACAATTGATGGCACAAGTTTTAATCCGCAGTTAGAGTGTCGTACAACTGATGGTGCATGCAACGCACAATGGCGTAGTCAAAATCCGAAGCCATTTACCGAAGCTAAATGGGGCAATAGAATTAATTCAATTAACCCTAAAACAGGTTCTATTAATTGCGACCCTTACTTTGGTGCTGCAGCGCCTTGTGTTGCCGGAATTTTAAATAACAGAACCAGTCCACTTGGCGTGCCATTGGGCGGACGAGTTACTGTGCTTGCTACAACTAAAGGTCAAGAATCATATATTGATATAAATGGTAATGGTCGTTTCGATACTAACGAATATTACAGTGGCTATGATTTACCAGAAGCATTTGTCGATCACAATGAAAACGGTATTTACGACGGTCTAGCAGCTATTTATGACCCTGTTACGGCACAAACTGTTAAAGATGCAAGTTTTTGTAATGAAGGGGATGTAAACGATCCATGTAGCCCATTAAATACCAACGGCGGACACCTAGAAGAGAGTTTTGATATAGACCTCAATGGTATGCACACGCTTGCTGATGGTAAATATAATGGTTTATTGTGCACTGAAGAAGCAACATCGCCTACTGATGGAGCAACATTTGAAAGTTTATGTACAAAAGATTTAATCGATGTACGTGATTCATTTGTAATCGTTATGTCGGGTAGTGCTGTATATAGCCGTTTTGTAGTTTTAAAAACAGAGTTACAAAACCAGTTTGTTAATGCATTAAACGCAGTTGAAGTAGATGCTGATGGAAATCCAATTCTAGACGGTAATGGCAATACAATTTTAACTTCTAATGCAGTTCAATTAGCGCTAGATATTGAAAGTTGTAATTCAATTTATGGTGAAGCGGGCGATGACACATCAGGTTTAGTCGTTGCTTTAGAGCCTACTGCAAACACAGCATATTGTGACCTTGGTACAATTGATTTATCGCCGAGCGAAAATAATGAATTGGCTGCATTGTCTTTTGAATTGTATTACTCAGATCGTTATAACAACCCGATACCGTCTAAAACGTCTGTTACCATTGGTGCAAATAATGGTAAATACAGTGGTATAGATGGGTTTGAAATGTTAGAAAGTAGCGCAACACGCGCACATGGTGTTGCATTATCGATTAGTCGTGAAACAGAGCCTAATAAAAGCAAAAGCGGCTTCTTAATGGTAGAATTTACCACGCCGAAAGGGGTTGAATCGATTGCAAGTTTGCCAATTCTAGACTTAGGTTAATTGTTTTGTAATGTGATTTAATAATAAATGCCAACCATAAGGTTGGCATTTTTGTTTCTATTCTATATATTCCACTGCAAATAGTTAAAAACACCAAATTGCCTAAATTAAGCACAACAATTGTTTAATTAATCATTAAAAACAGAAAAGTTTGTATTAAAAGCTTGTAACAATTGGTGTTTGTAGATATACCTATAAATATTCGCGCCTGTAAAAGGGCAAAACACATTTTAAATACTTGGTTAGAAATAGGCAACTATGGGCAAATCGCTAGTAATTGTAGAGTCTCCTGCTAAGGCTAAAACAATTAATAAATATTTAGGAAATGATTTTATCGTCAAGTCTAGTATTGGACATGTACGAGATCTTCCTACCTCAGGTTCTGGCAAAACCAAAACTGCAGCTACAAAAACACCTGCGGAAGTGCGCAAAATGGCGCCTGAAGAAAAGGCCGCGTATAAAAAACAGCGTGATTATACTAACTTAGTTGCTCGAATGGGGATTGACCCTGACAAAGGCTGGCAGCCACATTACGAAGTATTACCGGGTAAAGAAAAAGTTGTTCAAGAATTACAAAAGCTCGCTGAAAATGCTGACCAAATCTATCTCGCAACGGATTTGGATAGAGAAGGGGAAGCAATTGCTTGGCACCTTCAAGAGATTATTGGCGGCGAGCCTGAGAAGTATAAACGTGTAGTATTCAATGAAATAACCAAAAATGCCATTCAGGCAGCCTTTGAGGCACCTGGAGAGCTAAACACCGACATGGTCTACGCCCAACAGACCCGTCGATTTTTAGACCGTGTAGTTGGTTTTATGGTGTCTCCATTGTTGTGGCAGAAAGTTGCTAGAGGCTTATCAGCAGGGCGTGTTCAGTCTGTTGCGGTACGTTTACTGGTTGAGCGTGAACGCGAAATTAAAGCATTTATCCCAGAAGAGTTCTGGGATATTCATGCAGATGTTAAAAATAGCGAATCAGCATTACGTTTAGAAGTATTTAAACAAGGTGATAAAGCGTTTAAGCCAGTTAGCGAAGCACAGGCGATGGCTGCGACTGCATCGCTAGAAAATGCTGAGTATAAAGTTGTAAGTGTTGAAGAGAAGCCAAGTAAGAGTCGTCCTAGTGCACCACTTATTACCTCAACAATGCAACAAGCTGCGAGTACACGCTTAGGTTATGGCGTTAAAAAGACGATGATGCTTGCCCAGCGTTTGTATGAAGCAGGTTATATCACCTATATGCGTACCGATTCGACGAATTTGTCGAAAGATGCAGTAGCAATGTGCCGTGATTACGTAACTGAGCAATTTGGTGATAAATACTTACCAAAAGAAGCAATAAATTACAGTTCTAAAGGCAATGCACAAGAAGCGCATGAGGCTATCCGACCTTCAAGCGTGAGTGTATTATCAGGCCACCTTGATGGTGTCGACCCAGATGCCAAAAAGCTTTATGAATTAATTTGGCGTCAATTTGTTGCTTGCCAAATGGTTCCTGCTGAATATGACTTAACAACATTAACCGTTGCAGCGAATGATTTTCAGCTTAGAGCGAAAGGCCGCGTACTACGCTTTGATGGTTGGACTAAAGTGCAACCTGCTATTCGTAAAAAGAATGAAGAAGATCAATCATTACCTGCGATTAAAGAAGGTGAAGTATTAAGCCTTGTTGAGCTTGATCCTAAGCAACACTTTACTAAGCCGCCAGCGCGTTTTAGTGAAGCGAGCCTAGTTAAAGAGCTTGAAAAGCGTGGCATTGGTCGTCCATCTACTTACGCGTCAATTATTTCAACGATTCAAGATCGTGGATATGTACGAGTTGAGAATCGCCGCTTTTTTGCAGAAAAAATGGGTGAGATTGTCACTGACCGTTTAGTTGAGAATTTTACTGACTTAATGAACTTCGATTTTACCGCGAAAATGGAAGGTCGTTTAGATGATATTGCTGAAGGTGAGCGCATCTGGACACAAGTACTTGATAAGTTTTATGCTGATTTTTCTACCCAACTGACTTTAGCCAGTGGCGAAGAAGATGAAGGTGGAATGCGTAAAAATGAAATGGTCGAAACCGATATTGACTGCCCAACGTGCGGCAGAAAAATGGGTATTCGCACAGCATCTACTGGTGTTTTCCTCGGGTGTACAGGTTATAACTTACCACCAAAAGAACGCTGCACGACCACTATGAACTTAGTGTCGGGTGATGAAGCGGTCGCTGCAGATGTTGAAGATGTTGAAACTGAAACATTAATGCAAATGAAGCGTTGCCCAATTTGTGAAACGGCAATGGATTCATACCTGATTGATGAAACACGCAAATTGCATGTTTGTGGTAATAACCCAGGTTGTAAAGGGCATATAGTCGAGCAGGGAACCTTTAAAATTAAAGGTTATGATGGGCCTATTATTGAGTGCGATAAATGCTCATCTGATATGCAGCTTAAATCAGGACGTTTTGGAAAATATTTTGGTTGTAGTAATGACGAGTGTAAAAACACACGTAAATTACTGCGTAGTGGAGAAGCTGCGCCACCAAAAGAAGATCCCGTACAACTGCCTGAGCTAGAGTGTGAAAAATCAGAAGCATACTTTGTACTGCGAGATGGGGCTGCAGGTATTTTCTTAGCGGCAAATACGTTCCCTAAATCGCGAGAAACACGTGCACCAAAGGTCGAAGAGTTACATCGTTTTAGAGATCGTATTTCACCTAAGTTCTATTATCTAGCAGATGCACCAGCAAAAGATCCAGATGGTAACTTAGCTGTTGTACGCTATAGCAGAAAGAATAAAGAACAGTATGTAATGACTGAGGTTGAAGGTAAAGCAACTGGCTGGACTGCACATTATAACGCAGGAAAGTGGGTTGAAGAGGCAAAGAAAAAAGCCGCACCTAAAAAGAAAGCAGCAGCTAAAAAACCAGCCGCCAAAAAAGCGGTTGCAAAAAAAGCACCTGCTAAAGTGAAAAAAGACGCAGAGTAAAATGTATGTAACGAGTGTTTAAATCAAGTACTCGTTAAACGCAAAAAAACCGGAACGCACACCCTTGTGCCGATTCCGGTTTTTTTATGTCAAATTAATGTGCAATGGCAATGTGACGATTAAATTTTTACATCAGTGACTTTGTTATAGCCTTCTGCTTCAAGTTCATCATTTACGCATTTTAAAACGTATGGTTTCAGCTCATCATTACTGATATCGTCGTCTTTAGCCCAGTTTAAACACATTTCTGTGTATTCTTTAATTGTTTCGGCTGAAGCGTCAACAGCATCGTCAGCAACAGCAAAAGTTGCAGAAACCGCAAATAATGGCGCTACCATAAGCGCTAGCAATGCTTTTTTCATTCGTTTAATCCTAAAAATGTAGTGACGATTGTTTTTGAACATTCAAAAACAAGAGTTAACCAATCAAGCAGCATGCTGTTGGTAAGTTGATTTTCAAACTAAATGAGAATAAAAGATAACGAAATATTTTTATCGTTAGGATGAAAAAGCTAACACAAAAATCAGCTGCTGATGTAGATAAGTATTTGTATCGAGCTAGAAACTCAGATAGAGTCGGGTTTTTATAAATTGATGAGTACTATGGATAATCCCAACCCAAATAAAATCCCACGCCAAGCAGGTAAAGCTGAACATCTTCTTGAAACGTTGATATTTCGTGGCCGCTGGTTATTGGCTCCATTTTTTGTTGGTTTACTCTTTGCTGTAATTTTATTGCTCATTAAATTTTTCAAATTACTGTATTTAATGGGTGTATCAACATTCACAGCAACAAGCCAAGAATTGTTAGTGGGTATTTTAACCTTAGTTGATACGGCATTATTAGCGGGGTTACTATTGATCATTACCTTCAGTGGTTATGAAAACTTTGTATCGAAGTTAAATATTGAAAACCATGAAGACCGCCCTGCATGGATGGGGAAAGTTGGTTTTTCTGGTTTGAAGATGAAATTAATCAGTGCGATTGTCGCTATTTCAGCTGTTGAGCTCCTTAAAGTTTTTATAATTTCGTCAACCTACACCAGCGAACAACTTATGTTAAAGGTATTAATACATGTGACATTCGTGGTCTCAGGTGTATTGTTTGCTCTGACCGACTATATAAATAGTAAAACTCATAGCCATTAACGAAGAGTATGGTTAGACAGGCTGCTTATTAACAGCCTGTCTAGGGTCTTATGTGGAGTACTGCAAATATCAAAAAGAAAAGTATCAAAAAGAAAAAGTTAAAATAAATTAGACCTTAGATTATTTAAAAATAGCTGACCACATTGCTTTTAAACTAGGTTCTTTACCGTACATATTCATCCCCATTTTGAAAATACGAGCGGCAACTATTCGCAAGTAATAAAAACAGCCAATGCTAAGTACGAGTGAGAGCAGAGGTTGCCACAGTGGTAAATCAACTAGCGACATACGTACAGGCATAACAGCAAAAGCAGTGATTGGTAAATAACTTAATATCACTGTCAGTATGCTATTCGGGGCGTCCATTACAAAAAAGGCGATTACAATAGGTGCAATAGGCAGCATCATTAATGCACTTTTACTACTGTGGTTAGGATCGTCTATCCCAGCGGCAATTGCCGCCATAAAGGCCGCGCAAATAGCAAGACCAGCAATCGCAAAGGCAAAAAACCATGGCAATAACGCCCAATTCACAAAGTGCAGATCAATCGCTTGTTGTTTTATCACCACAGTAAAAAATAGCATTGAAAGTACAATGGATAGCAAAGTGCCGACCATTGTTTTTACGGCTAATAATATTTGCCCTGTTAATTTACCGTCAATCCATGTTTGCGGTGTCATGGTTGCCATAATTTGTTCTGTAACGCGGTTCTGTTTTTCACCAGTGATACTCACAAAAAGCTGGCCAAACACACCAAACATCGCTATAAAAAGCAAAATTAATACACCAAACGCAGTGTAAGTTTGACTTTTATCTGCTTGGTTTTTTAGTAACTCATCTAAAACCTGGTGCTCTATAAGTACTTGTGTGCGTAAACCTAGTTGTTGCTCTTGAGTTAAATTGAGTTTATTAAATTGCGCATGCTGTAGCTCAGTGCTTAATAAACTGCTTAGTTGTAATTGCCAGCTTGCTTTTTCTGCGGTGATAAGTGAGACCCGCCCATCAGGTGAGTTAAAACGAATAACGGCATCATACTCTTTAGTTTCATTTAAGTTTTTGATCACATCATCAAGATCGTTCACGGGTATAAAGTTAAAGTTGCTCTGTTGGCTATTGCCCGCATTGAGAGTGAAATCGGTATCAGTTGCGATAGTGTAACTTTGTTCAAGTTGCTGATTATTTGCTGCAAAGAAATAAATAACGCCAGCGATGACAAGCATGATCAGTTTTGAAATAATTTCTTGTTTTAATTTAAAAAAGTGCAAAAACTCCCATTTTGCCACGGTCCAAATTTGGGTGTTTTTTAATGACTGTGCTTTCATAGTTGAGCTCCTTGCTTTAACTTTTTATTATGCTCAGAGACGGCATTTAGATAAAGGCTGTGTAATGACTGGGCCTGATTTTTTAATTCAACTATATCGCCGAGTACTAATAACGACGGCAAAAGAGTGTTCAGTGATTGCTCTTCTAAAAGGGTGATTTGCAATTGTTGTGCTTTTATTTGTTCAACACTGTACTTATCTTTTAGTTCATTTACCGCTAATTCATCAAGCGGCTCAGCAAACTGTACTTTTATAACCCTTGCTTGTTGCGTGGTTAAAATGTTGGTTAAATCACCATATAACACGCTTTGGCCTTGGTTGAGTAATAAAACCCGATCCGCAAGCTTTTCAACCATCGCCATTTGATGCGCACTTAAAATAACGGTCATACCTTGTTGCTTTAATTGCGCTAAAAATTCGACCACCAACTCTTGATTGATAGGGTCTAATCCAGAAAATGGTTCATCTAAAATAACCCATTTTGGCTCATGTAAAATAGCGCTGATGAGCTGAACTTTTTGCTGATTACCTTTAGAAAGAGACTTTAATGGATCATTAATACGTGATGATAAGCTAAATTTATCTAACCAATATTCACAGCGTTTATTAAAGTCATTATTTGATACACCATGGAGACTTGAAAAAAATTGTAAATTTTGTTTGAGTGTTTTTTCAGGATAAAGACCGCGATCCTCAGGTAAATAGCCAAGTAGGTGGGCAGGGATTTGGCTATAGCTTTGAGAGCCATCAATTAATTTAATACAGCCACTATCAGCGTGTGTAAATCCGACGAGCATTTTTACTAACGATGATTTACCGGCTCCGTTAGGGCCTAACAATGCAAATATTTCACCTTGATTTACCTCAAAGGATAAATTATTTACCGCGGTCACTGTGTGATAGTGTTTGTTAAGTTGTTGAACCTGAAGTGGCATATGATCCCTCTATTTTTGTTGTTTTAACTAGTTTAAATGTTTGTACTGGCCGATGTAATTATTTGTTAAATAATTAATGTAACTAAAGATGTAAATTTGCCATAATGCTCGCGATATTTCACGAATTTGGTGTGCAATGATAAAGCAATTTTTAAATGATCCTACTTTACTTCTCAATGCGGTAGGTGAAGGCATATATGGTTTTGATCTCAGTGGCAATGCCGTGTTTATAAACCCAGCTGCAGAGAGAATGACAGGCTGGCAAGCCGCTGAGCTACTAGGGAAAAAAATACATCAATATCATCATCACAGCCACGCTGACGGGCGGCCTTACCCCGCGGATGAATGCCAAATATATTGCACCATGTTTGATGGTAAACACCGCCATGTAAAGGATGAAGTTTTTTGGCGTAAAGATGGCAGTAATTTTCCGGTTGAATACACGTCAACACCGGTTTATAAAAATGACCAACTGATTGGTGCGGTCGCGATATTTCGTGATGTATCCAAGCAGCATCAAACCGAACACGCGCTACGTCAAGCGTTAACCCAAGTTAAAGATTTAAGTGAGCAACTTAAAGACGAAAATAATTACTTAATTGCACAGCTTAACGAAGATTGGCAAGATTCTGGATTAGTTGGACACAGTCATATTTTTCAAAACATGCTTGAACAAATTAAACTTGTAGCGCAAACCACTAGTACAGTGCTGATTTTAGGTGAAAATGGCACTGGTAAAGAGCTTGTTGCGCGTAACTTACATCGCCTCAGCGAACGCTCAAACCAGTCGTTTATAAAGGTTAACTGCGCAGCATTTACACCAAGTTTGCTCGAATCAGAGTTATTCGGACATGAAAAAGGGGCTTTTACAGGCGCAAATGAGCGTCGTAAAGGGCGATTTGAGTTGGCAGATAAAGGGACTTTATTTTTAGACGAAATAGGGGAGTTACCGCCCGAAGCGCAAAGTAAATTACTGCGCGTATTACAAGAGCATGAATTCGAACGGGTAGGCTCTAGCCATACAATTAAAGTTGATATTCGCATTGTCGCAGCAACCAATCGCGATCTTTGGCAAATGGTACAGCAAGGTGCGTTTAGAATGGATCTTTATTATCGTTTAAATGTATTCCCAATTAAAGTGCCTGCATTAAAAGAGCGCAAAGAAGATATTCCATTATTATGTACCAACTTAATTGCGCAATTGAATAAACGCCTTGGTAAGCAACTGAAGGGGTTAAGTAAAAAAGCTATTAGCCAGCTGCAAGCTTATGATTGGCCAGGTAATATTCGTGAGCTACAAAATGTACTCGAACGTGAAGCTATTCTTAGCAAACAGCCTATTTTACATTTAAGTCAACCTTTGAGCATGCCACCGAACACGGCATTTAACATCAGCTTAACCCTCGATGAGGCACAAAAGAGTCATATAGTGTCTGTACTTGAACTATCAAATTGGAAGATATCAGGTGCACACGGAGCAGCTACTAAGCTTGGGCTACATGAAAGTACGTTACGATCTAAAATGAGAAAATTGGGAATAGAAAGGGATTCGTGATATTTAACGTTTTTCGTTTTATTTAACGAGTTAAAAACTAGCCATTTAAATTTAAACCAATAATATCATGAGCTTAAATTAAGTTTCAGTTTGGTCTGAAAGTTGCAAATACTTGCTTAGTCACCGTCACCATGAAGTAAGTATTATGAAGTTTGATATTAAAGAAGAAGATATGATCATCAAGCCCTACAAAAATGAAGGGCCAATTTATATTCGTGAGCAAAAAGGGTTTTTCCAACGTATTCGCCGCCACCTTGGCTGGCTGTTGATGCTCACGTTTATTGCTATTCCGTGGATCCCTTACAATGGGCAACAGGCGGTTTTATTCGATGTAGCAACACAAAAGTTTACCATTTTTGGTTTAACGCTCTTACCTCAAGACTTTATGATATTAGCGCTGCTATTTATGGTTGCAGCGTTTGCGTTGTTTTTTGTAACTAATTGGTTAGGAAGAGTTTGGTGTGGTTACACATGCCCGCAAACTATTTGGATGTTGTTATTTTCTTGGGTTGAAGAACGAATTGAAGGCAGCCGAAATCAACGAATTCAGCTTGATAAAGCGCCTTGGGGGGTCACTAAAACACGTAAAAAAATAACCAAACACAGCGCATGGTTAGTTATTTCAGTGCTCACAGCAACGTCGTTTATGGCTTACTTTATACCAGCAAAAACACTTTACGCTGACATGTTCTTTTTTGAATGGTCAGGTATTACTAGTTTTTGGGTTTTTCTGTTTGCATTTTGCACCTATGGTAATGCAGGCTTTTTACGTGAAAAAATGTGTACAGTTGCGTGCCCTTATTCGCGTTTTCAATCAGTTATGTTTGACAAAGATACACTTGTCGTCACTTATGATAACGAGCGTGGTGAAAGCCGTGGACCGCGCAAACGTAAAGTTGACCCAAAAACTGTTGGCCTAGGAGATTGTGTTGACTGTAACTTATGTGTAGAAGTGTGCCCAGCCGGTATTGATATTCGAAATGGCTTGCAATATGAATGCATTAATTGTGGTTTATGTATTGACGCTTGCGACGATACGATGACTAAATTCGGATATCAAAAAGGTTTGATCAAATACGCCAGCGAGCAACAAATGGCAGGAAAACACACAAATCCATTTAGGTTAAAATTGATAGGTTACGGCGCTTTAACTGCACTGTTAACGCTTGCTATGGTGGCATGGTTAGCGCAAAGAACCCCCATAGAAGCATCGGTATTACGTGATCGTAACGCTTTATACCGAGTTAACTATGAAGGACTGGTTGAAAACCCATACACGCTAACAATTATTAATAAAACACAGCAACCACTTCATTATACAATTGATTTAAAAGGGTTTGATATTGCAAAATTACAAAGCCCTGCGTTGATACTCGTTGAACCAGGCTTACTTAAACGTGTGCCGGTAACTATAATTGCAGATGGCTACGATGTAGATAAAAAAGTTACTAAATTAGAGTTTGTAATTACAGCGAAGGAAGATCCAAGTATTACCATTACAACACCAAGCTTATTTTACCGCAATTAAATATGTGGATTGCTAACGTAGTTTATTTATCAACACGTTAGCAACTTCAATTGTTCATTTATATGTTCTTTAGCCTGATATAAATCAGTAAACAAACGACTTTTAATATCAATCATCAAGCCTGCATTATTCATAATACGTTGCATTTGATTAACCACTAAAGACGAGCCTAAAATATAGGCGCTAGCAATACAGTTACTCTGCATCATTTGTTTTGCTAAATGTGTAAATTGTTCCTCAGCCTCAGGCGTTGCTGCACATGCCGTGTATGAGTTACTGATATACGCCCAAGGTCTTCCTGCAAAAGGTTTAATGTGTTCAAAAATGCTGTTACTAAATTGATAGACTAGGTTTGCGTTAATATTGCCGTGAAAATGTCCGATAATAATGCTGTGATCACGTTCTAAAACGACTCTACCGTATTTGTTTTTAAATTCCATTTGCTTCCTTGTAAAAATAAAAGAGCGTGAATTTTAAACAAATATATAATTTAGTCTAGGGCGTGTTGACCTTTCGTGATTGATTTTACAGCCGTATGTTAGGTATTTAGGCAAGGCAGCGCCTATGGTGTGTGGTCGTTCCCCATAAATAGGCGATAACGCAGTATAAATTCCAAACATGCGTTGCCCAAAGGGTTCTTCCTAGGGGCGATTAACTCTTTGTTACTTAAACAGATTTAGGTAAGGGGCGTGAGCAGGGCGCACAAGCTTTGCTCGATTTTTACTTATTCTCACATGGATGTGAGCCAGTAGAATAACGCAGGAGCAGTTATCGAGCCCACTCGATTTCAAACCTCGCGCCGCGATTAAATCGCCCCTAGATTGAACAAATGTCAATCCACAAAGGTCAACACGCCCTAGTAAAAAGCAGACCCGAAACTTATTCAGTAGATGTATCTGCTTTAAATACGATTATTGTTGTGAAGCTATATAATCAAGCGCACCGGCAATCGCAGCAACTTGTGCAAGAATACATTCTTCATCCGTTGCTGTTGGGCTATCTGGGTATACCTCAGTTGTTGTTACAAACTTTGCATCGCTAAAGCCCATGCATAAACCAAGCTCGCGTGCCGCATAGTTGATAACGCCAAATTGCTCTTGCGGCACGCCTATTAATTGGTTATTTTCATCACTGGGTGCAATGTGTGTTATTTTTGTAACGTTTTCAATAATAGCCTTTTGAAATTCTGCCGCAGGTTTCGCTGAATCAGCAACTAAATAAAAACCATCAGGAATATTCCAATTAGTATTAATTTTACCATCGCGCGCAGCAAGTGCAGGGCGAAACTCACTGTTATCGGTGTCGGTTGTTTCGTGTAGATCAATATGTGCAACTAGCTCAACACCAAGCCCAGCAATGTAAGCCATCACATTTGCAGATTCAGGGGCAGGGCTATTAGCATAAAAAGAACGGTTAGGATCTATGGCAGCTGGATTCCAGCGGTTTATTGTTTCATAGCCCCACGGGCTGATACAGGGCGTTACCACAAGGTTAAAATGCTCACTGTAATGTCTACCTAATGTTTTAATAAACCGAATTGCACCATGCACACCGCTGGTTTCATAGCCATGCACACCACCAGTTACTAATACGGTTGGTTTATTGTTTTGCCAATTACGAGATTTAATAGCAAAGAGGGGGTAATTAGCGTCTTGATAAACAAGTTCACCATATTGTTCAACATCACACTCATCTGTAAGTTCATTTATTAATGACACAACATCATTGTGGTAGCTACGCTTAATGTTTTGAGAATCGAACCATTGTTGTTTCTCATCATCATTCCATGAAATGTTAGCTGTTCCAATTGGATAAATAGTATCGCTCATAAAACCTTCATTAGTAACAATAAAAAAGACAGCTTATCGATGGATTCTTCACTTCGCAACTAACTCTAAGCAATAGCGGTATATAAATTTACATATTGTCGTTTATGAACACTAAATAAATAGTCGCGAAGGTGATCTTTCCCTTCATGAATATGAGTTATTTTAGCTGCGATACCTTGCTTATTTTGTCTAACTGGTTCAATGCTAATAATGATGTGTTTTTTATTTGGCAGATAAAATTGCATTCTGTGATGAGTAATTAAAGGCACTTTATTGCTGATTGGTTTTAAAAAGATCCCGGTGCTAGATATTGACTCAATTTTAAACCCATCACTTTGTATATTTAAATTGTCTAATCGCCAACTTCGTTGTGTACCTGTGGTGTCAATAACTTCAGGTGAGCTAAGTATCGGGGTTAACAACCCTGATTCATCAGTTTTAAATTCTAAAGGAAACCACAACTGATAGTGACCGACCTCAGCGAGTAAAGTCAACTTAGCATTAATAAATAGATTCGCTATTTTAGCCGGAATATCACTTTGCACAGTCAGGCGTTTATTTGCAGGTAATTGCTGCTTGGCTTGGCCTTTAAATAAGTTTGATAAAAACTGTTGTTCATCACTAGAAAAGTCCACGCAGTACCTCCTGTACATAAAATAGCAACTTGTTATAAATAACGACTTATTACCCTAATTTAGGCTTTAATAAGTCGGCATGTTTAAAATGTTGTTATATTTTTCAATACAATACGACAGTGTTTAACAGTGCTCGTGTAAGCTTAAAACTCTGCGGGCTAAGTAAACACTGTCACCAAAGCATGTTTAATTAACGGCGTACAAAATAAAAACTTGAATTTTATTTGAAAACATAAAATTATCGGAATAGCTATTATTCACTCTTCATAAAGCAAATTAATGAGGATGCAAAGAATAACGGTGAAATAGAAGTGAGGGGAAATATAATTGGTCGGTATGGAGAGATTCGAACTCTCGACCCCTGCCACCCCATGACAGTGCGCTACCAAGCTGCGCCACATACCGATTTTCCATGCAATATACCCATATTTTATAAAAAATCAATAACCTTTTGTTTGTTTGAACATTTATTGAACTTAGTTAATAACTGTATAGTGGCAAAAGGTTACTTTTCTAGCCACATTTTGATCGATTTATACATAATGTCACGTAATATAGGTTGTGCAGTTTTGTTAGGGTGTATATTGTCGTTTTGCATCAGCGTTGGATCGCCTGCAACATTGAGTACAAAAAAGTCCATTAAGTGGCTGTCAGTTGCGGTGGCGACTTTTTCAAAACTACCTGTAAACTGACTGGTATAACGTGGGCCGTAATTAGGTGGAATGTGTATTTCCATAATAGCTATATTGGCGTCAGCTTGTTTGCTTAGGTTTACCAATTGGGTGAGGTTTTGCTCAAGCCTTTTTATTGGAAAACCACGTAAGCCGTCGTTACCGCCAAGTTCAATAAGTACGTGACTTGGCTGAAATTCATTTAACAATGAGTCTAAACGTCTTAGTGCACCGCCAGTGGTTTCACCACTGATACTGGCATTGATAAGTTGGATGTTTAGTTGCTCTTTGTCGTACTTATCTTGTAACAATTTAACCCAGCCTTGCTCTTGTTTTAGACCATAAGCGGCGCTTAAACTGTCACCTAAAATTAAAATTGTGTTGTCAGCTGCAGCTGTAAGTGGTTTGATTACAATTAGAAAAACAAATATTAAACGTAGGATTGAATGCATCATATGTCAGCGCTATCTCAAGTAAATATTATTCAAGTTAATGGACTGTCTAAAACGGTAAATACCCTTGAAGGTGAGTTGCCCATCCTCAGCGACATCAGCTTTAATGTCAAGTCTGGTGACTCAGTTGCTGTAGTTGGCACGTCAGGTTCAGGTAAATCGACCTTACTTAGTTTATTAGCTGGACTTGATCAATCAACACAGGGTGAAATAATTCTTGATGGTGATGCTTTGCATACACTTGATGAGGAGGCAAGAGCAGCACTGCGAGCACAAAAAGTTGGGTTTGTATTTCAGTCTTTTATGCTTGTACAAAGTTTAACTGCCCTTGAAAATGTAATGCTTCCTGCGGAGTTAGCGGGCAGCGCTAATGCAAAACAACAAGCGTTACATTTACTTGAAAAAGTAGGGTTAAGCCATCGCATAGAACATTACCCATCACAACTATCAGGCGGAGAGCAGCAGCGTGTAGCCATTGCCCGTGCGTTTATTGGTACGCCTAAAATATTATTTGCCGATGAGCCTTCAGCAAACCTAGACAGTAAAAATGGTAAATTGATTGAGTCTTTACTTTTTGAGCTTAATGAACAACATGGCACAACGCTAATACTGGTGACTCACGATGAGGCACTTGCTGCGAAATGCCAGTATGTTTTGCAAATTGAGGCGGGTAAACTGGTAAAAGATACCAGCGAGGTTCTTGCTGATGTGGGCTAAATTAGCATTAAAACTATTTTTTCGTGAATTTCGCCGTGGTGAACTCACGGTTATTTGTGCTGCCATTGCATTAGCCGTTTTGACTGTACTTACTTTGTCTATGGTTACAGACAGAATAGGCCAAAGTATTGCGCAAAAAAGCAGTGCATTTATCGCAGCGGATAGAGTACTTGCCAGCAGTCACGCTTTACCACAATCGTATTTAGAAAAAGCACATTCGCAGAATTTAAAAACAGCCCAGTTAACTTATTTTGATACCATGTTGTTTGCTAATGATGAAATGCAATTAAGCTCTGTTAAAGCTGTATCGCCTGAATACCCGCTCAAAGGTGAGTTAAAAATTAAGGCTCGTTTAGATGCACAGGTTGAAATTGTAAATCAAGGGCCAAGTGCGGGCAATGTGTGGTTTAGTGAATCTGTTTTTTACGCGTTAAATGTAAAAGTGGGCGACACGGTTGAACTCGGCGCAGCGCAATTTACAATTGAAAAAGTATTAGTGGAAGAACCTGATGCACCTTTTAATATTTTTTCAAGCAGTCGCCGTGTTTTGTTAAATAGCGCCGACATTGAGAAAACGCAAGTTGTGCAGCCTGGAAGCCGAGTGTTCTATCGTCAATTATACGCTGGTGAAGAGTCTGATATTAATGCCTTTTATGCTTGGCTTAAGCCACAAATAAAAGAAAATCAGCAATGGTATGGTGTAAAAGACCGTCAATCTCCTATCGCTAATAGCTTAAATCGTGCTGAAAGCTTTTTATTGTTAGCAGGTTTATTAGGCATTATTTTAGCCGCTGTGGCTATTGCAGTTTCTGCTAAGCGTTATTGTGAGCGACAATACGATCCTGTCGCGATGATGAAGACCCTTGGCGGTAGCCGCGACATGATCCGCAAAATTTACTTATTGCATTTATCAATGGTGTGCGCTTTATCTGTGCTTATTGGCTTGCTCATAGGCTTTGGTTTACAAGATATTGCAGCGAACTATTTAGCTAAATCTATGAACAATACATTACCTGCTGCGGGTATTAAACCTTGGATAACGGCAATTAGTACAGGCGTGATTTGTGCTGTGATGTTCTCAATTAAGCCGTTGTTAGACTTATTTGATATACCGCCGCTGCGAGTGTTGCGTCGTAATTTAGGGGATAGATTACTTGTTAGTAAAGTACATTTAGCCATGTCTGCAATGACTGTGTTTTTATTAATGTGGTTATTTAGTAATAACTTAAAAATTACTGCAATTTTGTTTGTTTCAACATTGGTGCTTATTGGTTTGTTGTTTTTGGTCTCACGGATCATCTTTGGGGGCGGTCGTAAATTAGGTTTACGCCCAGGCAATAGTTGGTCGTTGGCGATTGCATCAATTCAAAAGCGCGCGAATGCAAATTCAGTGCAACTTATTAGCTTTGCATTAGCGATTAAATTACTTTTATTTTTGGTGGTACTTAAAAACGACATGATTGCTGATTGGCAGTCACAATTACCGAATGACGCACCTAATGCATTTTTAGTTAATATTACGGAGTCTGAATTACCCGTAATAACTGACTATTTAGCGCAAAAGAAAATTCAAGTATCAGAGTTTTACCCAACTATTCGCGGGCGTGTTAATGCGGTAAATGGTGAACTTGTAGCGCGTGAAGTATCGTTGCAAGATAATGAGAAAAAAGATGAAGAAGCGCGCTCTGGTATCGGGCGAGAGCTTAATTTAACCTGGTTAACACAATCACCAGCGCAAAATGAGATCATCGATGGCGAGTGGTTTTCTGAAAGTGCGACGGGTGAAGCGTCAATTGAAGAATCAATGCTGGCGCGTTTAGACGTAAAACTCGGTGATACATTAACGTTTTTAATTGGCGCACAATCGTTTGATGCAAAAATAACGAGTGTTCGTAAAGTAAATTGGGCCACCTTAAAGCCAAACTTTTTTATCATTTTGAGTCCGGATGTATTGGCTGATTTTCCTGCGACATATATTTCTTCAGTTCGTATAGAGACGGATCAAAAACGTGACTTTAGTGAATTGTTACGTACTTACCCAACGGTTAATGCTATTGATGTTGATAGTTTTGTTAAACAAATTCAATCGACTATTTCGCAAGTATCATTGGCAATTGGCTTTGTACTTGCCATTGTGGTGCTTTGTGGGGCGCTAGTTTTAATTTCGCAAGTGCAAGCAAGCTTAGGGGAGCGAATGCAAGAAATAGTGATTTTACGCACCCTAGGTGCAAAAGGCCGATTAATAAAAAATGCGACATTATACGAGTTTTTATTACTCGGCAGTGCGGCTGGCTTTGTTGCGGCTCTAGTGAGTGATGTCGCATTATTTATTGTGCAACGAGAAATGTTTGATTTAGCCGGTAAATTACACCCGCATATTTGGATCATCGGTCCTTTAGTGGGGGGCACATTTGTGGCTGTTTTAGGCTACTTTATGATTGCTCGAACAATGCGTAAAAATACCCAAGGTTTACTGCGCTCGCTCGGTTAATATTGCGACTCATTTTATAGTATTAACACAAAAACCCGCAATTGCGGGTTTTTGCATTGACAATGCACTGGTAATTTATACAGTGCTCTGGCATTATTACTTTATTAGTAAGTTATATTTATTGGGCAAGAGCTTGGCTATTATTTTAGGGATTGATCCAGGTTCGCGGTTGACGGGCTATGGGGTCATTGCTCATCAAGGTGCAAAATTTACCTATTTAGGCAGTGGATGTATAAAACTGGCGGATCACGAATTTCCTATTCGCTTAAAAATGATCTTTCAAGGTATTAGCCAATTAATAGCGCAATTTTCGCCAGAACAGTTTGCGATTGAAAAAGTATTTATGGCGCATAACCCTGATTCAGCACTTAAACTAGGACAGGCCCGAGGAGCGGCTATTGTCGGAGCTGCTGTGGCTGAATTACCCGTATTTGAATATTCAGCAAGGCAAATTAAACAAGCTGTTGTTGGCCATGGTGGTGCAGATAAATCACAAGTACAACAGATGGTAAAAAATATTTTAAAGCTGCCAGGTACGCCGCAAGCCGATGCAGCGGATGCACTGGCAATTGCTATTTGTCATGCACATTCTAATCAAAACTTAATAAAGCTAGCGGGCAGTGCCAGTAAAACCGTTAGAGGAAGGCTAAGGAAATAATAATGATAGGTCGATTAAACGGTATATTGGTAGAGAAGCAACCACCTGAGATCTTACTTGAAGTCTCTGGAGTAGGTTATGAGGTAAACATGCCAATGACGTGTTTTTATGATTTACCCAATATTGGTGAAACAGCAATTGTTTACACTCATTTTGTGGTGAGAGAAGATGCGCAGCTATTATTTGGTTTTAATAACAAAACTGAACGCGCTTTATTTCGTGAATTACTTAAAGCAAATGGGGTTGGACCAAAATTAGGCTTAGCTATTTTATCAGGAATGTCGGCTAAGCAATTTGTAACCTGTGTGAACAATGAAGATGCAACTAGCTTAGTGAAATTACCGGGTGTTGGCAAAAAAACCGCAGAACGCCTTGTACTTGAAATGAAAGACCGCTTAAAAGATTGGGGTAATGACTTATTCACGCCATTTAGTGATAATGCAGTAATACAGCCCGCATCAGATGCTTTAATTGCGAATAATGCGGCTGATGATGCAATTTCTGCACTCGTTTCATTGGGCTATAAGTTGGCGCAAGCACAAAAAACGGTTAAAGCGATTAGCAAGCCAGATATGTCTACAGAGGTTCTGATCAAAGAGTCTCTTAAATCAATGTTGTGAGTAAACCATGATTGAAGCGGATCGCTTAATAGATGCCACCGAACAAAGTAATGAAGATGTTGTTGATCGTGCAATTAGACCAAAACTTTTAGCCGACTACACAGGTCAGCCACATGTTAAGCAGCAAATGGAAATTTTTATTGAAGCTGCACGAAGCCGAGGTGAAGCCCTTGATCATTTATTAATATTTGGCCCGCCGGGGTTAGGTAAAACAACATTAGCCAATATTGTTGCCAACGAGCTAGGTGTAAGTATTAAAACAACCTCAGGGCCTGTACTTGAAAAAGCTGGCGATTTAGCGGCATTGCTTACAAACCTTGAAGAGGGTGATGTTCTGTTTATTGATGAAATTCATCGCCTCAGTCCACAAGTTGAAGAGATCCTCTATCCAGCGATGGAAGATTACCAGTTAGATTTAATGATAGGTGAAGGCCCAGCTGCTCGCTCAATAAAGCTTGATTTACCTGCATTTACTTTGATAGGCGCTACAACTCGTGCGGGATCGTTAACATCACCGCTGAGAGATCGTTTTGGTATAGTACAGCGTTTAGAGTTTTATTCAGTGGCTGACTTGTCGACGATTGTGGGGCGCTCTGCGCATTATTTAAATTTAGAAATGTGCGATGATGGTGCAATCGAAATAGCTAAACGTTCACGGGGTACTCCGCGAATAGCTAATCGTCTGTTGCGACGAGTGCGTGATTACACGCAAGTTAAATCAGACGGTACAGTTAATGCCGAGGTTGCAGAGCTCGCGCTTAATATGATTGACGTAGATAAAAGCGGCTTCGATTATATGGATCGTAAATATTTACTCGCGATTATTGAGAAGTTTATGGGCGGGCCAGTTGGTCTGGATAATTTAGCCGCAGCCATTGGTGAAGAAAGAGAAACCATTGAAGATGTAATAGAGCCTTACTTAATTCAACAAGGTTTTATACAACGAACCCCAAGAGGGCGCATTGTGTCAGATAATGCATATCACCATTTTGGCTTACAGCCTAAAAAAGAGTAATATTGGTCAACTTTTGTAGCTTTAGCATGCCTGAAGATACACCATATTCCTACCCGTAATCCCATCTTACATAAAGTAATAAATACTGTGCTCTGATTTGAAGCAGGCATAGTATTTGTTTAATTCCTAATAATAAGTTCACTTACAGTTAAGTTTGCCAGCTATATTGTATACCCTCTGAGAAGTGTGAATATTTGCTGTGGAATACTTTAATATCCATATAATTCAACCAAGTAATTATATTCAGTGCATTAAAATTTAGTTACTAGAATGATAATAATAATAATAATGATAAGGGTAAGGTATTAAGAGTGATTTTATTGCGGGCAAAAAAAAGCCCGCAAAAAATACGGGCAAACAACAAGTTGAAGGAAGTAATCCAGGGAGTAGTTTAAATTCATCAAGTTTTATCAAAATGACTTTAAACTGAGCAACACGAAAAATCAGAATCATATTGCAAAGAACTGGGTGTAATGAAATATTCATTGCAGCGCTAGCTCGGTATGGGAGAATAATAGCGGCTTTATTATTTTTGTTCAAACTAGAAAAATTTAATTTTCAGATTAATAAAACTAATGATTGATTTTTGTTTTTGCATGAAAAGTGGTCGATACTAGTGTTGTTTATTTTTTAAGTGTATGAATTAAATGTTTTTTAATTTTAATTTGAATTAACTTTACATTAGTTTAACTATCCTGCTTCATGTTTTTAAATTGGTTTTGGGTGGTTATTCTTTTATAGTGAATAAAACGTGTGTTTTATGATGTTTTTTATAATAAATACGCAGCAATATATATCATTATGTACTTACTTTTAATTTAATAGAATATTTGATTCATTTGAGGTAAAAACGATCAGTTTGTCTTTTAACGTTTTTTGTTGCTAATTCACAGCAATAGCGTTGTCAGTACCGAATTGAATGGATACACTAGTTGCAACTTTTGGCCATGTTTTTGGTCATACACTGGCGTATAATAAAATGTTTATTTATACAAGAAACCTTAAGTAGGAGTTTAAAGTGGGATCAGGACTTAATTTTTTAGATTTAATTCTAGAAGCAAGTTTTCTTGTGCAATTGGTTATGTTGGCATTAGTGGCTATGTCAGTTATGTCGTGGGCTGTTATTTTCCAGCGCAAAAAAGCTATTTCAGATGCGCTATCAAATGCTAAGCGCTTTGAACAAAAATTTTGGTCAGGTATAGATTTAAGTAAGCTCTATAATGAAATCACATCACGTAGTGGTAACTCTACAGGCGTAGAGGCATTATTTATTGCTGGTTTTAAAGAGTTTGCACGCCATAAAAAAACCACATTCGAAAGTGCAAGCATTGTTATGGAAGGCACACATCGTTCTATGCGCGTTGCTTTATCACGAGAAATAGAAAAACTTGAATCAAGCTTATCATTTTTAGCAACTGTCGGTTCTATCAGCCCGTATATCGGCTTATTTGGAACTGTATGGGGAATAATGAATGCCTTTATTGCATTGGGTGAAGTTAAACAAGCTACGTTACAGATGGTTGCTCCTGGTATTGCAGAAGCATTGATTGCAACTGCTATGGGTTTATTTGCAGCAATCCCTGCCGTTATCGCTTATAACCGTTTTGCAAATAAAGTTGAAAAGCTTGAATCTAATTACATTAATTTTATGGAAGAGTTTGCGAATATTTTACACCGTCAAGCAGCTACACAAATAGAGGCAAAAGCGAATGTACCAACGTAAAAAGCGTCGTCCTGTTGCAGAGATAAACGTGGTCCCATACATTGATGTTATGTTAGTGTTGTTGATCATCTTTATGGCAACAGCACCTTTGATTACACACGGCGTTAAAGTTGATCTTCCTAAAATGGAAGAATCAGATTTAGTTGATACGAAAGATACGCCGCCAATCATTGCCTCGATAGATGCCCAAGGTAAATATTACGTGAGTATTGGCACTGATCCAGAAGAGCCGATGGAGGCACTTGATGTGGCTGCGGTCATCAAATTACAGCTGATGAAAAACCCTGACACGCCAGTGATGATTAAAGGATCAGGCAAAGTGTCATATCAAGAAGTATTACTATTAATGGATTTTTTAAAGAACGCAGGCGTTCCATCGGTTGGTTTAATGACAGAATCATTTGAAGGGACTAAAGGCTAATATGGGTGCTTCAGTAATTAAATCAGTATTATTGCACTTTGCAATAATAGGCGTACTCATAGGCACTGCAAACTTTCATGCGCCAAGTCCCAAAGTAATGGAAGTAACGTTAAACACGTCTATGGCAGAAGCCGAAAACGCTGTTGCAGCTGTGACGGTTGATCAAAAAATGGTTGAACAAAAAATTGCTGAACTAAGGCGTAAAGAAGAGCAGCAAAAGCGAGCCGAAGATAAACGTATCCAAGATCTTGAGCGCAGAGCAACCGATGCACGCAAGCAACGTGAATCTGAAGATCGTCGTATAAAAAAATTAGAGCAAGAGCGAAGAGCAAAAGAGAAAGAAACGGCACAGGCGCAAGCTCAAGCAAAAAAAGCGCGTGAGATAGAGCAAAAAGAACGTGCTAAAGCGCAGCAGGCTGAAAAGCAAAAAGAAGCATCGGAATTAGCTGCACAAGCGGCGGCTGAAAAACGTAAAGCTGAAGAAAATGCATTAAAGAAAGCTGAAGACGATCGTAAACGTGAAGAGTTAGCAGCTAAAAAACGTGCTGAAGCTGCCGAAGAGGCCCGCCAAAAAGCGTTACAAGAGCAAATGTTGCAAGAGCAGCTGGCAACAGAACAAGCTGCTCGTAATAAAGTACGTCAACAGCAGGTTGGCACCGAAGTTGATAAATTTAAAGCGTTAATAATGGCACGTATCCAGCAAAATTTATTAATTGATGAAAAAATGAAAAACCAGCAATGCCGTGTGAATATTCGTTTAGGTTTTAATGGTCTTGTGACTCAAGTCCGCTCTTTAGGCGGGGATAAACTGGTTTGCGAAGCTGCTCTTAGAGCTATTCGTATGGCAGATACGCTTCCTGTATCTAAAGATAAAGATGTTTTTGAGCAATTAAAAAATATTAACTTAACAATTAAGCCACAATTTTAAAGGAATGGTATGTTCACTAAGTTCAAAGCAGTTTGTTTAATTTTAGTTCTGGGCTTTACGAGTGTTGCAAATGGGGCACTTGAAATAGTCATTACAGAAGGAATCGATGGCGCTCGTCCAATTGCTATTGTGCCGTTTAAGTATCAAGGTGTTGGTCCAATCCCACAAAAACTCAGCGAAGTAATTGCCGCAGATTTAATGCGCAGTGGTAAGTTTAAACCGATTAGTACAGAAAATATGCCGCAGTTTCCGAGTAAAGAATCTGATATTGATTACAGTGCGTGGGTTAATAAAGGTGTTGAAGCAGTACTCGTTGGTGAAGTTGCACAACAAACGGATGGTCGTTATTTAGTGAGTTACGAGTTAGTTGATGTGATCCGCGGTCAGATTACTGGCGGTGAAACGCAAATGATGAGTAATGGTAAATTGATTAAAAATCAAGATCATGTTCAAGAAGCGCGCGAAAGTATAATTACTGAAACTGGGTTTAGACGTTACGCTCATCGTATTAGTGATGTTGTTTATGAGAAACTAACGGGCGAACGTGGCGCTTTTTTAACAAAAATAGCGTATGTAATTGTTCGTGATGAAGATCCGAAACCTTATCAGTTAGTAGTGGCTGATTATGATGGTTTTAATGAACAAGTATTATTGCGTTCTAAAGATCCATTAATGTCACCAGCGTGGTCACCAGATGGAACAAAGCTTGCCTATGTAACGTTTGAAAACCGCCAAAGCCAAATATATATGCAAGATTTATACACGGGAAAACGTGAGTTAATTACTAGCCATAAAGGGATTAATGGTGCACCGCAGTTTTCACCTGATGGGAAAAAATTACTTTTAGTACTGTCTAAAGACCGTAACGGAGCAACTGAAGTCTATATGCTGGATTTTGCAACAGGCAAAGAAACACGCCTTACTCGTCATCGCAGTATAGATACTGAACCATCGTGGCATCCTAACGGTCAAGATATTGTGTTTACCTCGGAAAGGGGTGGTAATGCTCAGATTTATAAGTTAAATTTACAAACAGGTAGGTCACAACGAATGACCTTCGATGGTGATATGAACCTAGCGGGCTCAATCACCCCAGATGGCAAAGAATTAGTAATGGTGAACCGTACTAATGGGCAATACCATCTAGCTAAAAAAGAGCTGGCTACTGGCGCGTTTCAAGTTTTAACGCGAACACGCCTTGATGAATCACCGAGCATCGCACCAAATGGCTCTATGATCATCTACAGCACGCTGCATAATAATAAGCAGGTACTTGCGCTCGTATCAATGGACGGTCGCTTTAAAGCACGTTTACCTGTGCTAAACGGACAAGTAAAGGCACCCGCGTGGTCGCCTTATTTACAGTAATATTTGCTGGTTTACTCAAAATAGGAATCTACTCAATGCAACTTAATAAAATACTCAAAGGCCTGCTTATTGCTGTGCCAGTTATGACGCTAGCAGCTTGTAGCTCATCTTCAGATATCGATGAAGGTGCAGCAAATCAATCAAATCAAGCGACAGTTGAACAAAATAACAATAATGATACTGTGGAAGTCACTACACTGACTCCTGAGCAACAAGCGCAAGAGCAACTTCGTGAGAAATACGAAGCACTTCGTCAAGAGCAAGTAATTTACTTTGATTTTGATAAAGCGACGATTGAAGGTCAATACGGCGAGCTATTACGTGCCCATGCTGAGTTTTTAGTAAAAAATCCATCTGTTAAAGTATTAATTGAAGGTCATGCTGATGAACGTGGCACGCCAGAGTACAATATTGCACTAGGTGAAAACCGTGGACAAGCCGTAGAAAAGTACTTACAAAGCTTAGGTGTTTCAGCTAGCCAAATGTCAGTAGTGAGCTATGGTGAAGAAAAACCAATGGTTAAATCACGCACTGAATCAGCTTTCGCTAAAAACCGCCGTGCGGTACTAGTTTACTAAGATTAGAGACATTATGAAGCCGAAAATTATTTTGGCAGCCATGATCTTGAGCGGGAGCACCCAGTTATGGGCTGCTCCCGCTCCTGTTTCAGAAGCTGCAAGTTCACAATCGAGTATAGAAAAACGCCTTGCTGCACTAGAGAACATGATGCAGTCACGAAACTTGCTACAAGTTGAGTTACAGCAACAGCTCAATGTACTTCAAGATGAAGTAAGTCAAGTACGTGGGATAACTGAAGAGCAAAGTTATAAACTTGAAAAAGTATTGCAGCGCCAGCGAGAGCTTTATCAAGAAATAGAGAACCGAGTTAGTCAGGCATACGCACAGCCTAACCAAAGCACTGCTGAAACTTATACCGAGCAGGTGCCATCGCAAGCCATTAGCGCAGATTTGTCTGAGAATGAAGCGTATGAGCGTGCAGTGGCGTTAATAATGAAGGATAAGCGTTATGATCAAGCGATCCCTGAGTTTCAAACTTTTTTAAGTACTTACCCAAGTTCAGTCTATGCGTCGAATGCACATTACTGGTTAGGGCAATTACTGACGATAAAAAATGATCCTGTTAAAGCGTCTGAACATTTTAAAGTGGTCGTGAATGAATTTCCAAACTCAAATAAGCGCCCAGATGCAATGTTAAAACTGGGTACTTTGTTAAAAGAGCAAGGATTAGCTGAACAAGCGTTAAAAACCTTTAACGATTTAATCAATCAGTACCCCAGTACAACTGCTGCAAAATTAGCCACTGAACGGCTTGCAAAAATGTAGAATCGCTATGATTAGACTGCTTTTTGTCATAAGCGGTCTAAAATTGGACAGCTAGGCATTAAAACTTAAAAAAAGAGACAATTTCGGTTGCACTCATTTTTTAAATAAGTATTATAAGCGCCCGCAGCAAACGAATGGTTCAACCACTCAAGTTGCGGCAAAAAGAGCGGGTCATTAGCTCAGTTGGTAGAGCAGTTGACTTTTAATCAATTGGTCGATGGTTCAAATCCATCATGACCCACCATTCATTTATTATTAATTGAATGGTCTTTTATCGGCGGATTTACGTATTGATGTTTGGTTGTATTAAGTTGCAACAATAGAGCGGGTCATTAGCTCAGTTGGTAGAGCAGTTGACTTTTAATCAATTGGTCGATGGTTCAAATCCATCATGACCCACCATCTTTTATTCATTATGAATAACAGCATGGCTCATCGGCGGATTTACGCAATGTGATTAACAGCATTAAATGTTAAGTAGGCATATCAGAGCGGGTCATTAGCTCAGTTGGTAGAGCAGTTGACTTTTAATCAATTGGTCGATGGTTCAAATCCATCATGACCCACCATCTTTTATTCATTATGAATAACAGCATGGCTCATCGGCGGATTTACGCAGTGTGATTAACAGCATCAAATGTTAAGCAGGCATATCAGAGCGGGTCATTAGCTCAGTTGGTAGAGCAG
>NZ_LHPH01000027.1:0-67031 GCF_001298125.1 Pseudoalteromonas porphyrae
CAGCTTATATAAATGGCTGAATAGGCGAAGTGGAAGGCGCAGTTATAATTGGAGTAATTTCAAGAAGATGTTAATGTATTACGCAATAGAGCGGCCAAGAGTGAGTAAGCGATTTATTCATGTGGACTGGTACTAAGTACGTGGTGATTTACACGCGTGAATATATAACTGAAGAGCCGGATGCGGTAGTTCCGCACGTCCGGATCTGTGTGGGGTCGGCCCAGTAATGGGTCGCTCTACCACGATTATCATTCAATTAAGTCATCTAAATAAGGATTATTTCATGAGCAAAACTGTATCACTTATCAATATGAAAGGCGGAGTCGGGAAATCAACTCTTACTGTAAACTTAGCTTGGCATTTATCATGTTATACAAATTGGATGAAAAAAGTATTAGTGGTAGACCTCGACCCACAATTTAATGCTAGTCAATACCTAGTTGGAGTGGACAAGTATTACGATTTTATCAATGATGGAAAGCCAACTATTTGGGATGTTTTTGAACAACATAAACGCACACCAAATGGGAAAAACAAATTAGTATCACCTAAAGATGCAATCAGAAATGTGGTCAACTTTAAAGGGGGCGGTAAAATCGATTTACTACCATCTCAATTAGAATTGTCACTATCACTAAAGAATCCAACTCAAAAGCCTGAGCTTTTAGCTAAATTGCTCAAGAAAGTTGAAGATGAATACGATTTGATATTAATAGACTGTGCACCAACGGAATCTGTTTTAACCACCGCAGCGTACTTAGCAAGTGACTATTTATTAGTTCCAGTAAAGCCTGAGTATCTATCTACAATCGGCTTACCATTATTAGTAAACTCCATGACAGACTTTTTAGCTGAATATGATGATCAATCATTGGAGTTGCTAGGAGTTGTTTATAATGGATGTTCTGGTTATTATCCAGAAGAGCAAAAGTCAAAAATGGAAGTTGCAAAGTTATCGGCAAAACACGGCTGGGATATATTTGATTCAGAAATTACATACTCTCGTTCATATCCCAAAGGTGCACGAGAAGGTACTCCAATCTTTAGAACTTCATATGTAAGAACTGCTCAGGCTACTAAATTTAGAGAGTTTGCAAATGAATTCGGGAAACGAGTGGGCTTATGATAAATCAAGATGAACTTAAATTACTTTTAGCACTATTGAATACAATAGATAAACATGGGTTAGAAAAATTTCACTCGTTAAGTAAAAAGTTAACAGGAAGTGATTCGTTAGATTTTTCATTTCTTAATGAAGCTATATCTAAACGAAAAAAGTTAAAGAGTCAATCTAAGCCTGATTATGTTGTTAAAACAGAAGAAATAATTAAAAAAATGGATAATGACAAGAAGGTAGTTGTTATTGATCTAATCACTTTAATTAAAAGAAAGTCAGTGCTTAAAAACTTATCTGACTTTTCAACTTATCTGAATGCGAATGGTATCCAGACTAAACAAATAAGAAGTTGGCATGAAGGCATATATCGAATAGCTTACGAATGCTTTCATAAAGATATGAGTTTTATAAATAAGCTTAGTGAAGTGCTTACTGACTCAAAAAAAGATGATAGAAGCCTAGCTAGATGGAGTGAAATCATTTTAAAACCCAAAAATGTTAGCGATGAACCATGATATAATCGGGTAGCCGGAGGTCTCTAACCTCCAGCCCCCACACCACCCATCATGCGGGTCCGCAATGGGCGGTTCATCTCCCGTAGTGAATATTGATCCAAATATCTCTCAATGACGCTAAACCTTGTGAGGCTAAATAGTCATTGCCTAGCGCAATGTTAATTCCTTTTGTTTTTGAGCTTCTACAAGGGCCTTCGCTTCCAAGCGCCTACTTTTGGTACTGGTGATACCACAGGCTATGGCAGTTGTTCGCTAACACCCAATTTCATTAAACTGCGTACTTTGGTGCGCGCTATTCTTTTTATCAAGAGCGTCATTGCCGCCAGTAGCACATTCTTATTCTATAGCGGATCCAATGATCTAAATCCACCGTTAGATAATAAGCATTGGCAGGCTGAAAATGAGCTACATTGACAAGATGAAGGTCAAAATAGACAGTCTATTGGAACGACGACAATATTTTATAAAGTAATGGTAAAAGACTCGGCAGTATTAAGCCTGTCTTTCTTGAGGTAAAAAGCGCAATATTACAGTCAATAAATAAAGGCATGAATAAATTGACCTTACGCGGACAAACGAAAGTGAATGCATTCACTTTATTCTGCGGCAACTGTATTGCCTTGTTCATAATATAGAAAAGCTGCAAAACACGATGCATTAATAAAGGTAACCCCTTATCACTTTAAATAAACCACTCACACACCTGCAATCCCTTTCAAAACGCCGATTAAAACAACACCAAGTCCTCTTTTTATATTTACGTGAAAGTCAGTTTTCGATTGAACCAAAATAGGAACTCAGCTATGGTTGATGCATCAATAAAAATAAATTAAAACGAGTTATTTTACAGGCTCGTTATGTTCTAGGGAGAAATTATGATTTATACGACAACGGAAACTGTTCCTGGCAAGGAAATTGAAGCTGTATTGGGCATCGTCAATGGGAACATGGTTCAGTCTAAACATGTTGGTCGAGATATCATGGCTGGTTTAAAAGGTATTGTGGGCGGCGAACTCAAAGGCTATACCGAGATGTTGATGGAAGCTCGAAATATAGCGGTAGAACGATTAATAGAAGATGCAAAAAAGTTAAATGCCGATGCAATAGTAGGAATACGATTTACAACTAGCTCAGTTACTGATGGGGCATCAGAAATATTAGTGTTTGGCACAGCTGTTAAATTTCGAACATAACCGGGTAGCCGGAGTTATCTAGCCTCCAACTCCACACCACTCATCTTAACATTGGTGTTTCCCCTGTTTTTATGACGTTTAATTAGCATGAATATTGAATAGCTCAAGATGTAACAATAACAGTTAAACTGTAGATACAAAAAAACTCCGTAAAGCGGAGTTTTCTTTGCGAATATTCTAAAAGATCAATCGATTAAGCCCAGAATTTCAAGTCTTTCTTTTGCTTTGATATATCGTGCGCGCACGTCATCAATTTGCGGTTGAGTTAACTTCTTACCAAAGGTACGAAGCCCGCCGTTGGCATCGTTATGATGAATTCCGAAAGCAAATTTTAGGTACTCTAAAAGTAACGGTTGTGCATCAAGGTAGGAGATAGAATTCATCGCCTGAGAAATTTTATTTGCCTCAGCCCACTCTCCGTTATTTACATATTCTTGCATAGTAATACTCGCTTTTGGGAATATACACCCAACGCCTGTAATTCCACCACATGCACCAGCGAGCCCTGCATGTACCGTTACGGTATCAACACCGGCCAGCACTTTTAAATCTTTGTTCTCTAGTATCATTGTTTCAATAACTGACACGTCTATAGTCGATATCTTAAGCGCGGTTACTTCAGGCAGGGCTGCAAGTCTTGTAAGAAGATCAGTTGAGAGCGCATGATAGCCGGCCGCATCAGGGTTGTTATAAGGCATTATTGTTATGCCGGCTTCTTTTGCCGCTGCTGCAGAAAGTGCGTAGTACGCATACATTTGTTCATCAGATGGTGCTACTGTTGTTTTTGGTGGCATTACCATAACGGTATCCACACCAACTGTTGCTAGCTCTTTAACGATTTTAGCAAGTTCTTCTTTCGTTTCTGCCGCAGCGCCACTGATCAATGGAACATTGTATTCTTTAGCAACACTAGAAAGGGCTTTTAGTAAAGAAAGGCGCTGCTCAGAACTTAGGTAGCTATTCTCACCCAGAGTACCAGAGCCAACCAGCCCGCCCATTCTAGTACCATGTTTACCTTGAACTTTTAAAATATCAGCAGCGTATTTTTGTGTTGCTTCAAGGTCAATTTCAAGAACTCCGGATTCTGACTCTTTTAGCCATGTAAATACGGCCGGCATAACTGTATATCGCCAATCTTTACTGCTTGCTTCCATCATATTCTCTCTTTTGTTTTATATTGTATACATTATGCAATTATTGTATCAGTAAAATTAACTTCGGCAAGGCCGGGATAAAAATAAAGCTAAATATAAATAAATCTGACATCTACCTTAAGATTGAATAGTAGCCGACAGATCTGAAGAGTCCCACCAAACTAGCGTCAAAGCACTTAGAGTATGAAAAGTGACTCGCCTAGAACTATGCTCAATAATGTGGTTTATATTTCACGTAGGCGGGGTTTTATGCCGCGCGGATCTTCAAATATATAAAACTGCGCGAGGTAAACTCCCGTCTACTTTCCTTGTTTTTATTGCTGTTCTCTTTTCAAATGAAACATATTTTTTATATGATATGTGAAATAAATGTATATTTAATATTGTATACAATATGTAATGAGTGTATATTTTTTGCGTCTGAGGTTAGACAGACAACAAAAATCAACAGGATCAAGGAACATATTCATGTTTACATATAATAAAAAGCAAACTCGGGGTGTTGGCGTTAAAACATTATTAGCAACGGCGGTTACAGCTGCGTTAATGATGGCACCTGCTGCGCATGCGGTAGATGGTAGCAGTGTTGTAAAAGGCCATGTTGTGGCTCAGGCAGGTACGGATTTAATTGGCGCAACAATCACACTAAAGCATAAAAGCAAGGGCTTGGTTTATACAATTACAAGTAATGCGCAAGGTGAGTATTTGCTGCGTAATGTACCAGTAGGTACGTATGATGTGACAATTGTTAAAGATGGTTACCAAACACTAACAGAAGAAAATGTTTCTGTGACGATTGGGCAATCAATTATTCTTGATGTACAGCTTTATAAAGCGGGTACCGATATGGAGCGCATTGCGGTAACTGGCGCTGCGATCCGTCGTGTTGATATGGCGTCTTCTACGTCGGGCTTAACATTTAGCGACGCTGAGCTTAAAGCGATGCCAGTAAATACGGGTTTTGAAAGTATTGCGTTATTAGCGCCGGGTACTGTTGCACCGGGTGGCTCAAACTTTAAAGGTGCATCGAGCTTTGGTGGCTCGTCTGCTGCTGAAAATGGCTATTACTTTAATGGTTTAAATGTGACGAGTATTCGTACCGGGTTGGGTTCAATACGCCTGCCGTGGGAAGCTATTTCGCAAACCCAAGTTAAAACGGGCGGCGTGAGTCCTGAATTTGGTGGCGCATTGGGCGGTATTGTTAATGCTGTTTCTAAATCAGGTGATAATGACTTTAAATTTGGTGCTGAAGTACGCTGGGATCCAAATAGCTTACGCAGCCAACATGACTCAATATTTCAAGATAATGGCACGATAAGCACCAATACGCAGCAAAGTAGTTACGACTTTAAAGAACTGCAATTGTGGGCCAGTGGTGCGATTATCGAAGATACTTTGTTCTTTTATGGTTTATTTGCACCGCGCCGTGAGGAGTCTAATAGCGCAGGTCAAACGACGTTCTCAGATTTTGAGCGTGATGAAGATCGCTGGTTTACCAAAGTAGATTGGTTTATTAATGAAGACCATTCAGTAGGCTTTTCAGCCATGAACAACAAACGTACATGGACTGATAAAACCTTTGCTTATAGCTGGAAAGACAATGTTGTAGGTGCGCAACAAGGTGTGGATGCGCCGGGTGAAGACGGCGGTAATGTATATAGCATTAACTATAATGGTTACCTTAGCGATACGTTTTCTGTCTCTGCGGTAATAGGGCGCGTTACTGAAAATGTTGAAAACGTTGTAGCCTCGCCAAACCCTGGTGTATGGGATGCACGTGATGGCTCTGTTACGCTAAGCCAACACACTAATTCCGCGGTTAGCGAAGAGGAGTACACTCGTGATCAAGCACGTATCGATTTTAGTTGGGATTTAGATGCACATTCAATTCAATTTGGTGTGGATTACACCAAAGTTGATGTGGTATCTCATTCAGGCCAGAACGGTGTTGGTGATGCAGAAGGTTGGTGGACAGTAAAAACTGCGGGCGAAAATGATGTATCAGGCGCAGCGGTCGGTAGTGATTATATTGAACGTCGCATCCGTACTCGTGACGTAGAGTCAGACGTTTCTTCATTGGCATTTTATATTAACGACTCTTGGCAGGCGACTGATAATTTAGTGCTTAATTTAGGTGTTCGATACAGCGAATTTGAAAATACGGTATCAGATGGCCGTGCTTTTGTAGATATTGATGGTCAAATTGCGCCACGCTTACAAGCTATCTACGATCTATCAGGTGATGGCAGCTCAAAGGTTTTTGCAACCTATGGACGTTATTTCCAGCCAGTGTCTGCCAATATGAATATCACTCAAGGGTCTGCGTCAGTAGAGTGGTTTGAATATTTCGATTTAGATCAGCTAGATGGTAACGGAGCGCCAAGCTTAATGACCGATGGTTCGCCGAGTCGTGGTGAAATGCTGCGAGATAGGCGCTGGCGCCAACGTGGTATTACAGAGCCAGGCTTAATAGCATCAGCCTCTTTAAAACCTATGTACAGTGATGAATTTACCATTGGTTATCAACAAGAAGTGTTCGATACCATGTCAGCTGGTGTACGTGCCATTTACCGTGATTTAGGTCGCAGTGTAGAAGACACTGATGTAGGCCCTGTTTTAGCTAAAAAATTAGCAGAAATGGGCATAACCGATAATGTCGGTCAGAGTTCGTATTATGTCCTTAATAATCCCGGCGAAGCGATTCAAATGTCGTATGACTTTGATGGTGACGGCCAAGTTGATGATGTTAATTTAAGTGCAGAGGAACTTTCACTTCCTGCGGCACAACGAAAATATTTAGCACTTGAGTTTACTTTAGACGGCAATGTAACAGACGATTTACGCATTAATACGTCATATACGTGGTCTCATAGTTATGGCAACACGGAAGGACTCGTCAAAACCGATAATAACCAAGCGGATCCGGGCTGGACAACGTCATATGATTACGGTGACTTGATGGACCATGGTTATGGTAATTTACCAAATGATCATCGCCACGCTATTAAACTCAGCGGTGCTTACACTATTACAGACTCGTTAACGTTAGGCTTAGTTGCGCGTACTGCGTCGGGTCGACCTAAGAGTTATTTCTCAGTGCACCCTGAAGGAGTCGATAGCTGTGCAAAAGGCAGTCCATGGGATGCATGTGCCAGTAAATACTACGACCAAGCATCACATTATGATGAAAATGGTAACCCAGCTCCGCGTGGAAGCAAAGGTAATTTACCGTGGGCTACAAATATAGATATGTCGCTTACGTATTACACAGACTTTTTTGGCGCTGATATGACATTAAAAGGCACTGTTTATAATTTACTTGATAGTGACAGTGCCATTTCGATTAATGAAGAGCGTGCGCAGTATGGTGATGATGGCTTAGAGCTTAACCCTGACTATGGATTGGTGACAGGCCGACAAGGTGCGCGTTATGTTTCGTTAACCGCGCGTATAGAGTTTTAAATTCCCTGGTAAGATGCTGTTAAATAACAATAAGGTAATAACTTTACCCATCGTTTTTAGCTTGTTGTTTTAATGTTTAAGCACATTCTCTGTTAAGAGTGATACAGCCTTGATGCCGAGCAGGAAACTGCTCGGCATTTTTCATTAAAGTTATTGCACTAAAAAACATTAAGATATATTGTATGCAAAAAGGAGTTGATGATGTCCCACACTTTATTCTCTCACTGGCAACAGCCAAATAATGATTGGTTACAAATACACACCTTGGATATGCACACCGGGGGCGAGCCGCTGCGTATTATTGTTGATGGTTTTGAGCAGCTAGTAGGTAATACGATGCTTGAAAAACGTGCAGATTGTTTAGCTCGCTTTGATTACTTACGCAAAGCATTGATGTTTGAACCTCGCGGTCATGCTGACATGTATGGCGCAGTGATCACCCCCGCTGAGCGCCCAGATAGCCACTTTGGCGTACTTTTTTTACATAATGAAGGCTACAGTACGATGTGCGGGCATGCGATTATTGCGCTGGCAACCGCTGCAAAAGATTGCAGATTTGTTGAGTTTAAAGATGGTCATAATGAGCTAAGAATAGACACCCCTGCAGGGCTTATAAAAGCCTATGTTGAACTTAAAAATAATCAGTTACAGCAGGTGTATTTTGATAATGTCGCCAGCTTTGTCGATAAACTCGACGTTCAAATAAGCTTGCCTATGTTTGGCTCAGTTAGCTGCGATATAGCATTTGGCGGTGCATATTACGCATTTATTGATGCAGACACCCTTGATTTAAGCTTAGCGCCTGAAAATCATGAGCAGATAATTAGTCTTGGTAAAGCGATTAAACAGCAGGTTACTAAGCAATACCAACCAAAACACCCGAGCGATAATGGACTTGGTTTTCTATACGGGGTTATTTTTTACTCCAATAGTCAGTTATCGCAAGTCAATCACTTTAGTCGCCATGTGTGTGTATTTGCCGAAGGTGAACTTGATAGAAGCCCAACAGGCACAGGCGTAAGTGCTCGTGCAGCATTAGCATTTGCTAAAGGCGAGTTAGCCGTTGGGCAAAGTGCAAATATTGAGAGCATTTTAGGCTCCTTATTTAATGTGAAAATTAAGCAATCATGCACCTTTGAAACACATGCTGCTATTATTCCCCGCGTTACTGGTAGTGCATTTATAACAGGTAAACATACATTTTTAATTGATCCGAACGATCCCCTAAAGCAAGGATTTATTTTTCGATGAATAGTCATTTTTTTCAGCGCCAACAGATTTTAAAACAACAACTAATAAATGATAATTTAACTGCTATTTTAGTTTTAGGTCATGAAAATATTCGCTACTTGAGTGGCTTTAGTGGTAACGCGGCGTATGCAATAGTAACACCAGCTAGTTGTGTACTTATTACTGATTACCGCTACTTTGAACGGGCAAAGCAAGAGTGCCAAGGTTTTGAAGTGATCTGCCGTGATCGTGATAACGAGAGCTTGGGTCATTGTATTAATCGTTTTTTACCAGCTAATAGCGATTTGGGTTTTGATGCCGCATTTATAAATGTGGCATTGTGGCAGCAGGTTGCAAATGATTTGAATAGCCATACATTAGTGCCAATCCAAGGTGTAATTGAACGCCAGCGCATGATCAAAAATGACTGGGAAGTAACACAAATTAAAGCTGCGGCAGCGATTGCTGATGAAGCGTTAGCGCACACACTGCCATACTTTAAAGTCGGTGTGAGTGAGCGTGATTTAGCCCTAGAGCTTGAGTTTAGAATGCAAAAACTAGGCTCAGAAGGCATGTCATTTGCGACCATTTTAATGTTTGCTGAACGTACATCGCTCCCCCATGGCAGCCCAAGTGAGCGCACACTTAAAGAGGGCGATTTTATTACCTTAGATTTTGGTGCTGTTATTAATGGTTATCGCTCAGACATGACTCGCAGCTATGTATTAGGCAAGGCGTCAAGCAAACAAACTCAAATTTACAATGCAGTTGCGACTGCTCAACAAACTGCTATTAATTTACTTAAGCCTGGTGTTGATTGTATTGATTTACAAAATGCCTCGCAACGAGTATTGGATGACTCAGGTTATGGGAAGTGGGCAGGGCAAGGGCTTGGCCACGGTTTGGGGCTATTTTTACATGAACACCCCTTTATTAATAAAAATGTGAGTCATGTTTTAGAGATTGGTAATGTGATAACAATTGAACCGGGTATTTACATCCCTGATTTTGGTGGTGTACGTCTTGAAGAAGATATTTTAATTACACCAACCGGCTACGAAATATTAACGCATGCACCAAAGCCATTTGAGCTGGAGCTATAAAATGCAAGTTATTGATACAAAGCACATTGATAGCGCTCTTGATTTTGATTCGTTAATAACTGCTATGCAACAAGGATTTGCGCTCGATTTTGGCATGCCAAAACGTAACGTGTATGAGTTAGATAGCAACAGTGCCAGCCATGATGCGTTTGCTGTGCTACCTGCTTGGAACGAACAAGTGATTGGGGTTAAAGCATTTACTTACTTTCCAAACAATGGCGAAGCGGGTTTGGATTCGTTGTATTCTAAAATTATGCTGTTTTCGCGCGAGCACGGCGAGCCACTGGCACTGGTGGATGGAACGCGAATTACTTTGTGGCGCACGGCGAGCGTATCAGCATTGGCGAGTCGTTATTTATCTCGAGAGAATAGCAAGCATTTAGTGTTTTTTGGCAGTGGCAACTTAGCCCAATACATGGTGCGTGCACATTTAGCGGTACGTGATTTTAAGCGGGTAACGCTGGTGGCGCGCAATAAGTTAAAAGTAGCCGCCCTGCAAAGTCGTTTACAGCATGCATTTCCCGATGTTGAGTTTGTAATTGGACAAAGCACACAGGAGATTATTTATAGCGCTGACGTGATCAGCTGTGCAACCGGCTCTGGCGAACCATTATTTGATGGTAACTGGTTAAAAGCAGGCACACATATTGATTTAATAGGTAATCATCACAGCGAGCATCGTGAATGCGACACCACGACCATCACCCGCAGCCGTGTTTATGTAGATAGCAAAGCAAATGTTTTGGCAGAAGCAGGTGAGTTATTAATACCGATAGCGCAAGGGGTATTTAGTGAGCAAGATGTATGTGCAGAGTTGGCTGATTTAGCCAAGGTAAATACCATTGCTCGTTTTAATGAAACGGATATAACAGTATTTAAGTCAGTTGGTACGGCATTGAGTGATTTAATTGCTGCATATAAAGTGTACACCCAAACCACCTGCAAAATGACCAACTGAAACTCGCATCTTGAGGTCGTTTGGGTATATCAATCTTTACAAGGCTAGAAACTGATGAGCAAAGTACTATTTATATTGGGGGCTATTTTTATATTCGTTGGCATTTTGCCACTACTGCGCTGGCTGAAAAGTAAAATTAGCAAGCATCATTGGCGAGTATGCCCGATTGACGATATAACGAGTGTTGTTAATACGCGCGTGGCATCGCGTGAGTTACTACCACAAAAATCAATGTTAGTAAGCTTTCGCTTTAATAACCATTTGCACAGTGTTTTAATTGGTTACGATAGACGATTATTACTGCGTTTTAGAGATTCGCAAAGCTGCACTATATTAGTTGATAAAGATAACCCGCAGAGTGTATATAACAATGCGCAGCTGTGGCATAGCTACGCAACAATATGGTTATTTTCAGGGGTAAGCCTATGTGCGGGTAGTTACTTTTTAGTGCCGTAGTTTTGGCCATTTAAAGGTTGGTATAAAGTAACTTAAAAACCAACCTTTTGGGTACAGGCTATTTTTTAGCGTAAGGCAGGCGAGTTAAGTGGCGAGTTTTATGATAGCTATCTAAACCACTTATGGCGACTGTATTTATAAGTTCAATGTCCAGAAAACCGTCGTCCATCACGGCTATATCATCAACGTGTATGTCCATTATTTCACCGATTACCAGCTCTGTTGCGTTAATATTAAGGTGCTGATGATCAACAAACTTAACAGCGTATTTTAGTTTACTTTGCGCGACGAATGGAGCTTTAAAATCAGCTAAGTATTGCTCCGTTAAGCCTGTTGCATCAAACTCAGACTCATCCTTATCATAGCGAGCTGATGTTTGATGTGCTTGCTCAACAATTTCACTGTTAACTTGGTTGATTGTAAATACACCGGTCTGAATAATATTTTCAAAGGTGTGTCTAGGTACGCTGTGTGGACGCATTATCATTGCGACCAAAGGTGGATGCGCGCCTAAGTGGATAACTGAACTGACAATCGCCAAATTGGTATTACCTGATTCGTCTTGTGTACCAATTAAATTAGCGCTTTTGAATCCAGACAATGAGTTTATCAGATGAGTGCGATAATCCTTTTCAAAGCTTTCGATTGCGTCTTTTGTTATATGCATGATGAATCCTTACCAGTGAATGTGTTCGCCTCGCCAATCTATGTAAGCTGGCGTACCAATATTTGTTAATTGTTCGGGTGTTTGTAAAAGGGCAAATAATTGATCCGCCACAAATTCAGGTGTAAACAGTTTTCCTGCGGGGACATTTTTTTGAAATGGTTTAGATAGTTCAGTATCTGTTGTGCCAGGGTGAAAAAGCACTAACCGTGTTTGTTTTGCTCTGCGGGCAAGCTCTATGGCAGCAGTTTTAAACAACATATTAAGCGCCGCTTTAGAGGCGCGATAGCTATACCATCCACCTAAATCATTATCAGTAATACTACCAACACGCGCACTGAGTGAGGTTATCACACAGGGGGATTTATGATTAAGTAGCGGTAAAATAGATTGTAAGCACAATACCGGTGTGAGTGCATTGGTGTTTAGCAGTACGTTGAAATAATTTTCATCTAAATCTTCGAGTTTTTTTTCTGGCATTGATTGGTCAAAATGCAGTAAACCGTTGAATATTAAAACTTGAGTAGGAGTAATGTTTTTAGTTTTTAAATGGGCTGTTAATTTGGCTAAGCTGGATTTGGTGTAATCACTGTGTATTTGTTCAATAAGTAATGAAGTGTTGGGCAATTGAATCTGCGCACGGCTTATACAAAAAACATGCGCGTTGGCGTCATCTAATGCAATTTTTTCTATGTATGCTTTTGCAATTGCACTGTTTGCGCCAAATAAAATATACACAGATGACATTATTTGATCCCACATGATGATTTACACAGTACGCTTGAGATTTGCAGGCGATACTTTGCAAATACCCAGTACCCTAGATCTGCAAAAAAGCGTATTACAGGAAGTTGTAAAATCTTTAACCATGAATGACGACCAACGGCTTTCCAAGCCGCAAATGTAACATCTAAGCCATATAGCATTTCGCCATTGTCACTTTGACCATGTAAAAAAGCCTGAGCATCTTGGCGTTTTATATAGCTATAGCGGTCTTCAAAATCATCTTTGTTGATATCTTCAAGGACAATTTGGTTGCGTGTGTCGGCGTGTTTGAGTTGTTGCATTTCTTTGCTGCATAAAGGGCATTTGCCATCGTAAAAAATAATCACAGTTTACTCATCCAGTATCAATTCATTATTAATTGTTACGAAATAGAATAAGCTTTGGATCTGTTCAATTAGCAATTTGGATGATATTAATAGAGCCTAACAAAATAAGGGTTAGCAAAATGTCGATTTTAACCATTATCCACACTCCACACTTTTAAAATCGATCCGGCTAACTATTTGTACCTAAACGGTATAAAAACATCAACAATGGAGTATCAGGAATGAGTGAACAATATGCCGCCTTACGGGGGAACGTTAATTTATTGGGCCAATTATTAGGCCAAACAATTAAAGACGCCCAAGGACAAGCAATTTTAGATAAAGTGGAAGAGATCCGAGCTTTAGCTAAATCATCTCGCACAGGTAATGAGCAAGATCGTTATGCCTTAATTGATGTTCTGCACGCTTTAACTGATGAAGAGCTATTGCCCGTCGCGCGTGCGTTTAATCACTTTTTAAACTTAGCGAATGTTGCTGAGCAATTTCATACAATATCGCGCTTTAATGATGTTGGATTTTGTCAATTAAGCCCTCTGACACAAACACTTAAAGCGTTATCAAGCCAAGTCCAGCAAGGTAAAATAGATCCAAACCAAATAGCAGACAACCTTGCTAAATTACATATCAATTTAGTACTAACCGCGCATCCTACAGAAGTAACTCGTCGTACTATTATTAATAAACATGTTGAACTAAGTGACTGTTTAGCAGCGCTTGAGCGCACTGATAACTTACCATTTGAACGTGAGAATATTTTAAACCGTATTGCTCAGCTTATTAGCCAGGCATGGCATACTGATGATATTCGTCGCTCGCGACCAACCCCCATTGATGAAGCGAAATGGGGCTTTGCGGTTATAGAAAACAGCTTGTGGCATGCGGTTCCTCGTTTTTTACGTGATTTTAGTAAAGAAGTAAAAGAGCATCTGGATTTAGAACTGCCAAACAACTATAGCCCGGTTGAATTTACATCTTGGATGGGGGGCGATCGCGATGGCAATCCATTTGTTACTGCACAAGTAACACAGCAAGTGTTGGATCATGGTCGTTGGATGGCGCTTGATTTGTACAGTCGTGATATTGAGACCTTAAGTACAGAGCTATCAATGTCGCAAGCAAGTGATGAACTGATTGAGCAGGCAGGACAAGAGTTTGAACCATATCGTGCTGTATTAAAAGATCTCAAGGCAAAGGTGAGTGAAACGGTAGCTCATTTAGGTGCTAAAATTATGGGTAATCGCAGTGAAGCGCAAGACATCATTACTGATATTAGCCAAATTAAATACCCTCTAGAGGCGTGCTATCGCTCATTACTTAAAACAAATATGGGTGTTGTAGCGAATGGTTTATTATTAGATGTATTACACCGTATTAATAGTTTTGGGATCCGATTAGCTAAGCTTGATGTACGTCAAGATTCATCACGTCATAGCGATGTTTTTTCAGAGTTAACACGTTACTTGGGTCTGGGTGATTACAATCAATGGCAAGAAGAAGATAAGCAAGCCTTTTTATTGGCTGAGCTTAACTCTCGCCGCCCACTTATCCCTAAACATTGGCAACCAAGCGCAGATGTTAAAGAAGTGCTCGATACCTTTGATGTAATAGCACAACAAGATGCGTCAACATTTGGTTTATACGTGATTTCAATGGCACGTACAGCATCAGATGTGCTGGCGGTACAGTTATTATTAAAAGAAAGTGGCTGTGGTTTTAAACTGCCAGTTGCGCCGTTATTTGAAACCTTAGATGATTTAAACGCCGGGCACAGTGTTATAACGCAATTACTGGATAATAATTGGTATCGTGGTCAAGCTGAGGGTGTGCAAAACGTCATGATCGGTTATTCAGATTCAGCTAAAGACGCTGGTATGATGGCAGCGGGTTGGGCTCAATATGAAGCAATGGATAAACTTGTACAATTAGCGCAGCAACGCGGTATTGAACTGGTGTTGTTTCATGGTCGTGGTGGTACGGTGGGTCGTGGTGGTGCACCTGCAGCGCAAGCACTTCGTTCACAACCGCCAGGATCACTCAAAGGTGGCCTGCGTGTAACTGAGCAAGGTGAAATGATCCGCTTTAAATTTGGTTTGCCTAATGTGGCATTACAAAGTTTAAATATATACGCGGGTGCAGTGCTTGAAAGTAACTTATTACCGCCGCCAGAACCTAAAGATAAATGGCGTGACGTGATGGCATTGATCAGCGAAAAATCATGTGAACATTATCGTAATGTGGTTCGTCATGATGACAATTTCGTGCCGTATTTTAGAATGGCAACACCTGAGCAAGAGCTATCTAAATTACCGCTAGGTTCAAGGCCTGCTAAACGAAACCCACATGGTGGCGTTGAAAGCTTACGTGCTATTCCGTGGATATTTGCATGGAGTCAAAACCGTCTAATGCTGCCAGCATGGTTAGGTGCATTAACAGGGCTACAGGCAGCACTTGAAAAGCATGGCATAGAGACGCTTAATGAAATGAGTCAACAATGGCCATTTTTCAGAGCGCGTCTAGAAATGCTCGAAATGGTGTTTAGTAAGGCTGACTGCTGGTTAAGCGCGCATTATGACGATGCGTTAGTTGAGACACAATACAAACCTCTTGGTGTGACGTTACGCCAAGAGCTAAAACAAGCCATTGAATTAGTTCAATCATTAAGCCCACAACAAAGCTTATTGGCAGATCAGCCATGGATCAAAGAATCTATCAATTTGCGTAATCCGTACACCGATCCACTTAATGTATTACAAGTTGAGCTATTAAAACGCTCTCGTGAAGCTGCGCAAGGTAGCTCCGGTGATATTGATAATGCATTAATGATCACTATGACGGGCATTGCCGCTGGTATGCGTAATACGGGTTAGATAGCGTTAACTTAGGGTTTATATTACAGCGTCTCAACTGGCCCATTGAGAGGTAATACAATTTTAAAACATGCGCCTAGCTTACACGGCTCGGCGCATATATTACCATTTAATGATTGCTTTACTGCGTTAAACACAATATTTAAACCCAGTCCTAAGTGGTTTCCCCCCATATTTGTTGAATAAAATGGAGTGAAAATATCTTTGAGTATTTTATCATCAATGCCGCTGCCATTATCTTGAAATATAATCACAGCATGATTGTTAACTACACTTATTTCTATCGTGATTAACGCATTATCAGTGTGTACAAAACCATGCTCGTAAGCATTAATGATCAATGTTTTAATAACATCAGAAACAATTGATGGATAAGTAGGAATAGAGACTTCGGTGCCTATCACGTTAAAACTAATATGTTTTTTAAAGTGATTTTGTAATGTGGTCACTCTATCTGTAATAAACGTTTTAAGTGGGATTACTCGCATTGGTATATCGGGTGCAATCGAGACACTTAATGCTTTGAACTCTTCAACAATATTTGCTAAGCGGTTTATATTATTGATCACAAAATCTTTTGCTTCGTTCGTTTCTTGAATAAATTTACTAAAGTCGTTGCTGCTGAGTGTTTTTTCATTGAATTTTTGACTCAATCGTTTTAGATTTTCTTCGATCAAAGAGCTGGCCGTCGCAGCTGTGCCAATAGGGGTATTTAATTGATGCGCAAGCCCGGTGACTAACACTGTTAATGCGGCTATTTTCTCAGCTTCTAATAATTGCGATTGAGTTTTATGAAGTTCATCGAGTGTTTTAGCTAAGCGTTGCTCACGCTTATGAATATTATGTACAGCAAAAAAAGAGCCGAACAATATCACTAACAACGAAATAGTAATTGCTATAGACAATTCTTGAAACGCTTTAGCTTTTGTTTCTTTGAGTTGTTTTGTACGAGTTAACTCGGTTATTTCTACTTCCTTACTACTTGAGTCAGCTTCGGCGAGTGCCTTGGCTAAGTTAACATCACTTTGCTGTTTCACTAATTGAGTATGCGCATTAGTATGCTTTTTATATGCATTAATTGATTGTTTATAAAGGCTTTGAGATTCAAGGAAACTTGACTGAAATTTATAAACACGAGATACAAATAGTAAATTACTTTGTTTATTTATACTCGCAATCACTAACGCTAGGGTTGTATTTGCTTTATTTAGATCACCCATATCAGCATATATTTGTGCAATAAAAAAATGAGCTTGTGATATTTTTTCAGGCAAACCTTGTTGCTGAAAAATACTGAGGGCTTTTTCGTAATGCTGCTTGGCAAGTGGGTAGTCATTATTTGCTTGTTCAATCTCACCGAGTAATAAATATGCTTCAGCTAAGTAGTATTTAAAATCATTGTCTTGTAACTTAATAATAATATTTAAAGCTAGCGTTTTTGCTTCTGCATACTGTTGTTTGGCAATTAATGTATTAATTAAATTGATCGTCGAAATTGAGATGCTTAATGGGTTTTTTAATGCGGTGGCATAATCGAGGTACTTCCTGTAAATATCCTCTGCTTCATCGAGACGTCCAAGTTGTAAATATACTTCAGCTAAGTTGTTAAGTGTTTGCTGGGCTAAATTTTTGTTATCTTTTTTAGTGTGTTCAAGCGCCTTTAAAAAATGCTCTATAGCAAGTTGATACATGCCTAATTGTGTGTAAATACCGCCAGAAATATTATAGTACCCATAAATTAAGCTCGGTTTATCTGACCGTTGAACCAGATTTTTATACAGGACTAAAGTGCGCATTGCCTCTTCAAATTGCTTGGCTTCGAGTTCAAACCATGCTTTGTAATTAAGCATTACAATTTTTTGAGTTGGATTTAACTCGTCATTATTGAGAATGTTTTTTAATTGTGTAAGTGCTTCGGTGGGGTTTTTTGCGTAACTGGCGCGAAGATCCACGCGTAATTCTTCAAACGATCTATTAGTGTAGGACTGAGCGAAAGCAGATACAGAACTTAGGCTATATAAAATGACAAGTAACACAACACGAAGCATATAACTTCCTTTTAACTGCATGAGTGACGATATAAAATATTCTTTAATTATAAGTGAAAAAGTAGCTCAGTTGTGTATGATTTTTACCTTTTTTGTAGTCTTTGCTAATACTTTAATCTGTTTCTATCGAATGGACTGACCAGTTAGGATGATAATGATTGACGGCGGCGAAGAAAAAACTACAATGACTCACCTCCTTGAATGAGAGTTTATCTTATTCTCTTTTACTTAACTGACAGAGCCGTTTAATGTCTAATGTTTCTACTTGTATTACTTATGATGCGTCGACATCATTAATAATGATGACATTACGAGGGACTGCAAATGCACAGGATGTGATTACTTTTTATCAAATAGCTGAACAATATATTGGCATCTATAAATGTAATAAATTATTGGTAGATGTATCTGAATTAAAACACGATTTTCCTGCAAGTGACTTACTTAGCATTATGCCTGCGATTTCGAGCTGGCTTAAACACTGTTTTATAGCTCGCATTGTTAGTTTTGATGGTTTTATGCATGATTTATTTTTGCAAAAAGCGAAACGTTTTGAAATAACGGCTGAGAATTTTGAGTGTTTTCGTAGTGCAAAGCACTGGCTTGAAAATCAGCCTAGCAATTAGGCCTGTAACATTTTACACTGTGTAGCCATTAAATAAGAATAAATTGTTTATGACTGCATCAACGTCTTCTGTATTAAAAGATTCATTAAATAAAACCACATTTTCATTTGATGAATCGCAGCGCACAGCATTGTTCAATCAAGTTAAAACACAGCATGGATTGCTGTTTGCTGCTGACATTAAAGCGCTTTGCGCTCAATATACAATTACACATGATGAGCTTTTACGTGCATGTTTGCCGGTAGCCTCATTGTTTGCTGTAGCACCGATTTCTCACTTTTTGGTTGGTGCTGTTGTTGTTGGTATTGATTGTGATGATGCTATAAATTTTTACTTTGGTGCTAATGTTGAATTCGCCAAACAACCATTGAGCTTGGTGGTACATGCCGAGCAATCGGCGATAAACAACGCATGGCTTAAAGGTGCACAAACAATTGTGCAAATAGCAATAAGTGATGCACCTTGTGGCTATTGTCGTCAGTTTATGAATGAGCTTGCCGATGCAGAAAAGTTTGATATTTTGTTACCTGATCAGCAATTTAAATTAAACCAATTATTACCACATGCATTTGGTCCAAAAGATTTAGGTAATAATTACAGCCTATTTAATCCAGCCCCACAAACGCAGACTTTTGAGGCTAACGCTGATATTGATACTGCGCTTACTAAGCTTGCTTTAACAGCTTATGTCCCTTATACGGCTAATTACAGCGCTGTGAAAATTACAACGTTTGATAATGGCTGCTTCTATGGCTGTTATGCTGAAAATGCAGCCTATAGCCCAAGTTTAGCACCACTACAAAGTGCAATTAGCCAGTTGCATTTAGCGGGCTTAAGTATGAATGACACAACAGTGAAAAGTATTGAGTTGCTACAAACTAAGGGAGTGGAAAATCAGTTACACGTAAGTGAATCAGTACTGGCAAGTTATAGTAACTTACCAGCGTTGATTGCATATAGTTTAGCGCTTATAAAGACCTGTTAAGCAAGAAGTATTTTTGCAGCCTCGATAACCACGGCGACTGATTTCTTCTCGATTTCGCCGTGATCAACATTTGGTATTTCCTGGCGAGTACGGTTCACTAATACACCAGCGACACAAGCTGCTTTTAAACCAAGTGCTGCACACATAGTAAATAAGGTTGCTGATTCCATTTCATAATTCATTACACCTAGTTTTTGCCATTCTTCACAACTACCTTGAAATGCTTTTGGCACATAACCAGAATACGTATCGTAACGTTCTTGGCCTGGGTAAAAGGTATCGCTTGATGCTGTAATACCAATGTGAAAATCAATTTCTAAATTGCCACAGGCATTAACCATTGCTTGAGTTGCAAAAAAATCAGATACAGCAGGGTAGCTAAGAGGAGCAAAGTGTTGACTGGCACCATCTAAACGCACAGATGCTTGGCTAATTAATATGTCCCCTTCATTTATATGTGGTTGGATCGCGCCAGTTGTCCCTATACGCAAGAATGTACCTACACCTAGTTGGGCCAGTTCTTCAACTGCAATAGATGTTGAAGGTCCACCAATACCTGTGGAACAAATTACCACTGAATGGCCATTTAATTGCCCTAAATAAACATGGAACTCACGAGTTTGAGCAAGGCATGTGGGGTTTTCAAGGAACGTTGAAATACGTGCTGCGCGATCTGGATCGCCAGGAACGATTGCTAATGTTGCGCCTTGAAGATCATCGCGAGAGAGTCCTAAGTGAAATACCTTTTCCATAACGGGGCCTTATTATTACTTTTGTTGATAACGTAAGTGGTAACGTTAACTTACAGAGTTATAGTCAATTTAGCATAATTACTACAATACCGAGCACTGTACAGGACGGATGTCCGTTTTATAAAATAATGCTTTATTCAGTGCATTTGAATATTCAAGCACTTAACAATATTGTGATAAACCAGCGGTTGTTGACTTGTATTAGCAGACACTATATCTATCTTAATTAGTACTAAATTTTAATTTATCCGGTGTATGAAAATTTATATAACATATTGTTATATAAATGGTTAATTATTTCTATTGTTTGGTCTATACAAAACAGTCAGCCTTAAATTTGACCATTCAAAAACAAGATGAATCTTTTATTATATTTATTTTCTGCAGCGCCTTTTGCATAACTACGCAAAAATACCAAGTAAGGAATCGTGATGAGCACACAATGGCACACATTTAAAAGTAAAGTTGAACACTGTTTATGTCCACCGGGTGATGGTGTATTTACGGTCAATACAGCACAAGAAAGAAAAGCAGCACTGCGTAATAAATTGTATGGCCAAACTGATAATGTTGATGTGCTATGGCGTGACTCGTTAATTAATCTACCAGAAAGTGAGCATAAGGCAGTTATGCTTGGAATTAGTTCAGATTGTGGTGGTGGGATTTTGCGTGGAGCAAATTGGGGACCATTGTTTTTGCGTTCAGCATTAATTGATCAGCAGCCTCAAGCTAAATCATTCGATTTAGGTGATGTGCGTGTGATCCCACATTTATTGCATGATAAGTACCTAAATGAAGCGACTATTAGTAACTGTCAAAAGGCATTATACGATAACCCAAGCAGTGAATATTATGTCAGCCCATTGTCAATCACTGAAGATGTGTGCGATAGCTTTTACGCAACCTTTACTGATAAAGGAATTTTTGGCATCGGTGGCGATCATTCAATTAGTTACCCGTTAACAAAAGCGTATTTAAAAGCAAAACGCGCGCAAGGTAAACGCACCGCTATTATTCATTTTGATGCCCACACAGATTTACTCGTTGAACGTTTAGGCATTGATTTATGTTTTGGTTCATGGTGTACGCATATTTTAGAATTTTTACCAGCGCCGCATCACCTTATCCAATTTGGTATTCGTTCAAGTGGTAAACCAAAGGAACACTGGGAATCAACGTTTGGTGTTAAACAGCATTGGGCACATGAAATTATTGAACGTGGCGCGCAGGCAATTGCAGCGGATGCGATTGCACAGCTAAAAGCAGATAACGTTGATGAGCTTTATGTTAGTTTTGATATTGATGCGCTAGATGAAGAATTTGCTTCAGCGACGGGCACACCAGAAGGCAATGGCTTAACGCCACAACATGCCCTTGATATTTTAGTCGCACTGGCGGATGAATTTCCAATTACAGGTGCTGATATGATGGAGATTGCCCCATTTACAGACAGTTCATTAGTTGGTCAATCAAGCTCAGACACAACGCTTAGGGAAGGTGCTAAAATCTCAGCATTTTTAATTAATGCAATGAATCGTTAAGTTTTATTCGGTACGCATTAAAAAACAGACCCTTTGTGGTCTGTTTTTATTCACATACCCGTAATTTGCCGCTATATTCAACTTATATAAAAGAATGATATAAAAAAAATCTGTGGGGCAACAGTGGCTAAATGGTGTTATTTTTTATTTATAATTATTAGTAATCAATGCGTAGCTAAATTACATGTAGTTACGGAAAACTTCCCGCCTGCCCAATACCTAGATGAAAACGATCGTTTAGTGGGATATGTTGCCGATAAAGTACGCTTAGTACTTGATCAAGCAAAGATTGATTACACACTTTCAGTTAATAATTGGAGTACCGTATTTAATACAGCCTTAAGAGACCCCCAAACATGTATTTTCTCAGTCGTTCGTTCATCAGAACGAGAAAACAAGCTTTTTTGGGTCGCTGAAATAGCTGAATTAAAAACATATTTGTATGCACTTGATTCAAAAAATATTACGATCACTGAGCTCAATGACGCAAAAAAAATGAATGTCGCAGTACTAAAAGATAACTACAGTCATCAATATTTGCGTTCACAAGGCTTTGAAGATGGAAAAAACTTGATGCTGATTAATAGCTTCGATAACATATTTAAAATTATAAAAAACCGTAAAAGTAGTATTGATTTGGTTGTATTGCCGGAGCAACGTGTTCGTTATGAAGAATCAATAAATCACGTTGCTACATCATTAAAATCTGTTTATCGTTTAAACGTAGAACAACCGCCTTTATACTTTGCGTGTAATAAAAACTTAGACCCTTCAATTAAATCAAAATTGCTTAGTGCCTTTTCGCACTATTGATAAATATGATGCTGCACTACTTTGCGTACATGTCTATTTTATAGAGTACTGCCAGATTTTTAGTTTACCTCACTTAAAAAACAACACTTACACTATCTATTGTATTGATATTAAATGCTTTTTAATATTATTTAAATATAAATTGCTCCGCATTTAAAAGAGGCTATAATCCAGCTGCTTTTGCTTATAAAAGCGTTTATTTTTGGAGCTATAAATGGGTGATTTAATCGGGATTGGCTTATTAATCTTGATCAGTGCGTTGTTTGCGATGTCAGAAATTGCGATAGCCGCATCACGTAAAATAAAATTAAGAGTCATGGCTGATGAAGGCAATATTAAAGCTGCTGCGGTCTTAAAATTACAAGAAAAACCGGGTGCATTTTTTGCCATGATCCAGATTGCGCTAAATGCGATTGCGATTTTAGGTGGTATAGTTGGTGAACAAGCACTTTCGCCATACGTTGAAAGTGTACTGACGATATTTTATCAAGGACCTTTGCTTGAGCAAATGAGCTTTATTTTATCGTTTTTAGCGATTACCTCTTTATTTATTTTATTTGCTGATTTATTGCCGAAACGCTTAGCCATGATTTTGCCAGAAGCTGTTGCTGTGCGGGTTGTTACTATTATGCGTTGGGTGACGTTTGCTTTAACACCGCTGGTATTGTTTTTTAATGGTGTCACTAATATTGTGCTACGGCTATTTAACGTGCCAGCTGAACGTGAAGATATTGTAACCACAGAAGATATAGTGGCAATGATGGATGCTGGCGCGGAATACGGTAGCCTGCAACAACAAGAATACGATTTAATTGGTAATGTGTTTGATCTAGAAGCCCGCTTCTTATCCAGCGTAATGTCACCACGTGATCAAATTGTGTATTTTGATATTAAAGAAGCCAGTGCTGATATTTCGAGTAAAATTATCGATCATCCGCATAATCACTTTTTAGTATGCAATGGTAACTTAGACAAACTAATTGGCTCAGTTGAGTCTAAAGATATTCTACGTCAAGTGCTCAAAGGCGAAGCGGCGAATATTAATGATGATTTATTAGAAAAAGATATTTTCTATTTGCCAGAGACACTCAGCTTATCAGAGGCATTAAATGCATTTAAAGGCGCAGCTAAACCTTTTGCTGTGGTGGTTAATGAGTACGCTTTAGTGGTGGGTATTGTGACCGTTAAAGATCTTATGAAAGGGTTTATGGGAGATTTAATAACTCATACTGGCGATGAATTAATTATTGAACGTGATGAAAATTCGTGGTTAGTCGATGGTCTAACGCCAATAGTTGAACTGGCTAAAGTACTGGATGTTGACGAGTTCCCAGATCAAATGCATTACGAAACAGTTGCTGGCTATTTGATTTATATGATGAAGCGCATCCCCAAACGGGCTGAGTATATTCAATACGGTGGTTTTAAGTTTGAAGTTGTAGATGTAGAAGGTATTCGAGTAGAGCAGCTCTTGGTATCAAAAATAGCTGCGGCGACGAATACCGCATCAGGACATATCTAAGGCGCGTTAAATTAATCATTCAGGCATTTCAAAGGGGCTTACTTCATCGTGTTACTTTATTTAAAATAGCGCCTGATGTTAAGCCCTGCATAATGCACACATAGAGCGCACGTTATTAAAGTGTGGTTATACAACTTTATTAAAAACGTTATCAGTGTGGCGAGTTAAATAACCCATTTAGTGACAAATTACTTATATACGACGACATATAGCCAAGCTACCTCAAGATACAGAATTTAGCGTTTCACAGGGGCGCAATATCAAGGCGTTACTTTGCAATAATGGCAACCCTTTTTAATAAGTAACAACGATGAGAGTGAGTTCCTGTGAAACGCCCATCGTATTGGTTTTAAAGCGATTTATACTGCGTTACTTTTATAAGAAATTGATTTTAACAATAGAACCACTATTATTTGCAATCAATGCCTTGCCTAAATCGCTTTAAATTCCAACGACGCTCGCATCTTGAGGTGGTCTGGGTATAGATGTAGATCAATACAGGAAAGTTGGCGAAACCAACGCTAAAAGATCAAACACGTCCTACATATTTTATTTATTTTATAGCTCAGCTTGTTGTTAATAACTAGATGGTTAACAATACAGACAGTGTTTAATTATTGGGTATAGATTAGTTATGCTAATACAGTCACTTGGATTTATTTCACGTGTTAAACGCAGGGTGTTTTTACTCTGTTTGCTTGCTGGTTCTTCGTCAGTTTTTGCTGATAATAAAGAACAAACATTGATTATCATGGGCAGCGAAATTGAGACCTGCACCACTTTGAGCCCACAGTTTTGTAATATAGACACCCCATTGAGGAATGAAAAAGGCGCGCTTTATTCATTAACGCCAAAAGCAATCAAAAGGTTAGAAATTAATTGGCCAACAGACGACAAAAGCCAATTAGTAGCAACTGTCAGTCATTTAAATACACTGCTTAAACAGCATCCGTTGCCCCTTAGCAAACAAGAATTGTTATGGGCATGGCGTGATATTGCAAGTAAGCAATTGAGTGAATTATCGCAAATTGAGTTTGATTATGTAATTGATATGCTAGAAATCTCGCATTTAGATGGGCTGCGTAACGTGTTCAGTATTGATGCTAAGAATAGTAAGAAATCTCAAGATTGGTTAACAAAAACGTACAAATTTATAGCGGCTAGCTTAAAAGTTAAAACTGAAAAGCCAACTCTATTAGTGATAACAACAGCTGCTCGGGACCCCTATGCTTCAGCTAATTATTATGAAACGTTATTATCGCAGACCGGGGTTGCACTTGAGTGGCTGCCACTGACACCAGGGCTTGCCAAAGCATTACATGAAAAAAAATGTGAGCAGTTAGATACATTTCGTGTTCAGGCTGGTGTGCATAACCGTGCTAACGTTTACCCTAAACGTGTAGCAATAGAGCAAGCAGCCTGTTTACAAGGTACTGACAAACTAATCAAGCGGATTAAAAATAGCACCGGTGTTATTTTAATCGGAGCTGAATTTGATACTGCAACAGATCAACGATTACGGACAACGTTATTTGACTCACAAGGAAATGCCTACCCGTGGACGAGCGCTATAGCTGACTCATCAGTATTAGTAACTTCAGGTTATAGTGGTAATTTATTATCGGGTGGACGTACTCAATTTGGTCCAGTTGCCACGGTCAAACCAATCTCCAGTTTAGCTGCGCTGCGCGGAGAACGTAGCGTGTCAGCAGGTGGCGTGGGTAGTATTACATTTGCGTTGCTTGACACATATTTTAGTGAGCAAAATCGTACAATTGGCTTGGCGAAGTCTCTTGATGCAAATATGCAACCTAATGGCATTGGTATTGATGAGAATACGAGTCTTGTGGTTATTAAATCACCTCACGAAAACGTATTAACGGTGCTTGGTGAGCATGGGGTAGTGCATTTGAAATCGTTAGCTAAACAGCAATTCCAGTTTAATTATTGGCCTGCAGGCGCTGTAGTTGAAATGAAAAAATACGGCTTTATATTGAGTAAACGTAGTATTGATAAAGCGTTACCGACAGTGAAAATACCGCCTTTGCCAATGCTGCGTTTTGACAAAATACTCACAGATGCAAAATTACGCTCGCTTACCCAAGCGATGTGTTTAAGCAATGAACAATCTGCGGTAGGCCAGCAAGATGAGTTTATTGTAAGTTTAGATGCTGCAAAAAACACGCAGTACCATCGCATTAATTCCAGTAGTTATGGATGTGCTATAGAGCAACTAAAGTTAACTATTACAACAATTCAATAAGAGTGACTTACTCAGTAAGATGGTAAATAACTTACTGAGTAGTTTAAACTGCGTCTTTATGGTGTATTTAGAGATTCGACATTCGACATTCGATATTAGATCAAATAACGATCGTGGTTTCTCTTTTTAAACTCTTTTCGCTAATAATTCACGCTTGTTGATGTCAATGAGCTTGTGATTATCATAATTTATAATGTTAAACACCTCAGTTTGAGAAACAGGTTGCATAGGCAAGATCTATTTATTTAGATGGAGATACAATAAGCCCAAAGCGCTATTGTTTATATAAAAACAATAACAACAGCTCAACCATGCTTTTATTTTCCAGCCATTGTTGTTAATTAGCTTAACAGTAAACAGCATCTTGGCAGGAATATTTATTTAATAGAAATAAAATATTACGGTACTAAATGCGCAAGTTAGCTTTAAATGGAGCCTAAATTGTCGATTAAAGCGAGTATTTTCAATTAACTGATCAATCAGTTGCTTTGAAGTCATTAAAAGCCTTATTTTAGCTATGGTTAAACAGTGCATGATTGTCATACAATGGGGTTAAAGTAGACCACAATAATAAAGAGAGATAAAAATGGCAGCGTTTGGTACGGTATTTATGCCGCAGATGATTCAAGCTCGTTTTACAGACAATGCGTGGAGTGAAAGCTCGGTTGTTCCTTCGGATAAAATTGAACTACATGCTGGGGCCCATGTATTACATTATTCAAGTACATGTTTTGAGGGCTTAAAAGCCTTTCGCCATGAAGATGGCTCAGTGTATATTTTTCGTATGGATGCCAATATAGCCCGTATGATACAAAGCTCGCATTTATTAAGCTTACCTGAGGTCGATGGACCCATGCTTGAAAAAATGATCATTGATATTGTACGTCAATATGCAGATGAAACACCTTTACCACCTGGCTCTATGTATATCCGCCCAACACATATTGGTACTGAGGCGGCAATAGGCAAAGCAGCGGTGCCGTCACTCAATTCGTTATTATATGTATTGTTATCGCCTGTAGGGGATTACTTTGCGGGTGGTGCGACTGCGCTGCGCGTTTTACTTGAAGAAGACGGAATGCGTTGTGCACCACATATGGGCATGATCAAAAGTGGTGGTAACTACGCGAGTGCATTAGCACCAATTACTGCCGCACGGGTTAAGTACAAAGCAGATCAAATATTGTTCTGTCCAGGCGGTGATGTACAAGAAACTGGTGCAGCAAATTTTATTTTAATTGATGGCAACGAAATCATCACTAAAGCGCTAGACAGTACTTTTTTACACGGTGTTACGCGCAGCAGTATTTTAACGATTGCAAAAGATTTAGGTATGACGGTATCTGAACGCAATTTCACTGTAACAGAGCTACTAGAGCGTGCTGCAAAACCAGGCACAGAAGCTGCGCTTTCTGGCACTGCAGCTGTATTAACGCCAGTAGGTACTTTTATCCATAATGATACAGAGTACAAAGTAGGCAGCGGTGAGCCTGGTCCAACAACCATGCGTTTGCGCCAAGCTCTTAACGATATTCAGTGGGGCAAAGCACAAGACACTCACGGTTGGTTAACTAAAATAGACGTGTAAACTCTAGGGCAAGTTGACCTTTCGTGATTAATTTTACAGCAGTATGTTTGGTGTTTAGGCAAGGGGCGTGAGCAGGACGAACAAGCTTTGCCCGGTTTTAACTTAACCCGCTCGATTACAAACCTCGCGCCGCGATTAAATCGCCCCTAGATTGAACAAATTTCAATCCACAAAGGTCAACACGCCCTAGCTACTTGTTTTACATTAAGCCTAGACTATTTATTAGCCTAGGCTTTTTTATGACCTATTTAATGTAAATAAGTAACACGAGTATGAATATATGACTAATATTAATAAAGTAACAGCAAGGTATTTAATTTTAACTACATAATAAAAAACAATTTTTTTAGCTGCATGATTCTTGCAAAGTAATTTCATAATTATGAGATTAATATTCGATATTAAAACGAACACTTAAAAGGAGCATGTATGTGGGCGGCAATAAGTTATTTACTGTTGGCAATCGTTTTTATAATAATGGGGTGGCAAGTTAGCCCAAGTTATTTTTCGGTTCTGTTTTACTGGACAGCCTTATCATTAACGTTGGTCGGTTGTGCGTATGTTTTTAATATAGCAAAAATTTTTCGCAAACGTGAAAACGGCGTTATTCCATTTTATATACGCTGGGCATTCATCCCATTTTTACTCGGCGCACAGGTTTATAATGCGTGGAGTCGTAAGCACGATAAAGTGCCACCACTGCAACAAATAAATGAGCATTTGTTTTTAGCCTGTCGTTTGTTTCCCTCAGATATAGATACGCTAAAAGATAATGGCATTACGGCTATTTTAGACGTTACGTGTGAGTTTGATGGCCTTGAGTGGAGTTCAACGCAAGAAAGCATCAAGTACCTCAATATTCCTGTACTTGATCATCGAGCACCTACACGCTCTCAGCTAAATCAAGCAATTAACTGGATTGCACATCATGTTAAAGAAAATCGTCGCATTGTAGTTCATTGTGCGCTGGGAAGAGGGCGTTCGGTATTTGTAATGGCAGCATATTTGTTAAGCCAAAATAAACATGCAGATGCACATCAGGTTTTAGCGCAAATAAAAGAGACTCGATCTACAGCAAACTTGAACAAACATCAGCTACGTCAATTATTAAAAAGCCACAAAAAAGGGGAGCTATTAATTAAAAATAAAGCAGTTTTGATTGCTAACCCAGTCTCTGGCACCAAATTGTGGGAGCAAAAAGAGCATGCAATTATTGCTCGTTTATCAGCGTATTATGATTTGAAAGTGATGACAACAAGCGCTGAACACAATGGTACTTTGCTTGCAAAGCAAGCAATCAAAGAAAATCCTGATATGATCATCGCGTGTGGTGGAGATGGAACCGTTGCTGAAGTAGCCAGTGTGCTCGTTAATCAAGACTGTAAGTTAGGGATTATTCCCTTAGGTACGGCTAATGCGTTGGCACATGTATTAATGGGAATACAATCGAAATTGATTCCGGTTGAGGTCGCGTGTGATTTGATTATTGATGGTCAAACTAAACAGATGGATACCGCATATTGTAACGGCGAACTAATGTTGTTACTTGCAGGAATTGGTTTTGAACAGCGTATGATTGAAAAAGCCGATAGAGATACAAAAAATGCAGTAGGTCAATTTGCCTATTTACAAGGGTTTTGGCAAGCACTGGGTACACAAAAAGCACAAGATTATAGTGTGCAACTAGATGACAACGCGCCTCAAGTTATTAATACAAACAGTCTTGTTGTTGCTAATGCCGCACCCTTTACAACGTTGCTCGCGCAAGGAGGAGGGCAACCAAATCATTATGATGGTTTATTAGATGTGAATTGGCTAACCCCTAATCAAGATGCATCAGCAAATGCACTCAGTATTGCTGAACTAGTGTTTAGCAGTGTTACTCAAGCCCATTTAGCGCTTAACTCACATCATACAAATGCTAGGCGTGTGGAAATATCCGCCACTGAAATTATAAAATACGTGATTGACGGTGAGGTAAAAGAAGCTGATAAGCTCATTATTGAAATTGAGCCGAAGTCATTAGCGGTAGTGTGTGCAGAGTAAAGGTTGTAATAAACATAGGCGCAGAGTGCGATTAAACCCAAGCCATCTCAAGATGCAGAATTCAGCGATTCACAGGGGCTCTTTGTAATAATGGCAGTCCCTTTTAAGAAGTACAACGATGAGAATAGGTTTCTGTGAAACGCCCTGCGGGTTGGTTTTAAAGCAATTTATACAGTGCTACTTTTATAAGAGATTGATTTTAATAATAGAACTACTATTACTTGCAATCAATGCCTCGCCTAAATCGCTTTAAATTCCAATGACGCTCGCATCTTGAGGTGGTATATGTTTATTTCTTTTTAATACTTGGCCATACAAAACCGCTATTTTGTGGTTCTGTTTCAACACAGTTATCAAGATATAACTGCTCTACTTTTGTACGGGCCCAAGGTGTTTTACGCAAAAATTTAAGGCTGGATTTTACACTTGGATCTGATTTAAAACAGCGAATATCAACGTGTTCTCCCATCGTTCTCCACCCGAGTGTTTGCTCAAGTTTCGTCACTATCTGCTCTAGGGTTAGGCCATGTAATGGATTGTTTGGTTGTTGATTCATAATTCACTGTTTGTCGTTTAAAGTCAGCACTATTGTAACGTAACTACTGCTCGATACCAATGCGTTATAACCCAACACCGTGGATATAGGTATCGGACTAGGCAGTTAAAGTTAATTAATGCTAATTTTGTTAACTTTCTTAGGGTAAATAATGTTGCCTTTTTCATCAATCATTAACCAGCTAAGAGAGCTATTACTCTGACTAGGATTTTTAGGAGTGCAGATCACACGGGTATCAGACATATATATGATTGCCCCTTCACTATATCGCTTATCATCAAACCAGCATATATTTTGGTTGCTTATTAGATCACCTGGATTGATAAGGAAGGTCGCTTTTTGATTATTACCCAAACTATTTGTTGAGTAAATTACACTGATAAAACAGAGGCCTACCATAGTTAAAATTCGCATTTTATACCTTTGCATTTAGAAATAACTACACTAAGCTTAAAACGTGTTAGGGTAAATAACCAACAAAAGAATAACAGATAGTAATTTTATTAAATCACAGTGCATTTAAATGATCTAAATCACTTTTGTAAATCAGTTATTTAATACAATTAGCTCAACAAAACAATAACAAGGTGAACACATGCAATTTAACCAAACAATGATTGACGAATTTACACTTTTAGCTAAATTTCCTCTAAGCACTAAGATGCAAGGCCTTAAACTTCATAGTGACGCAGAGGAAAGTTTAAAACAAGCCGCACAGCGTTTATTTGAAAAAGGGGTTATTGATAGCCCAGACGGGGGGTATTTAACAGAACTGGGTTTAGATCTAATAGAGCACGTTACCGTGCTCCATAGCGCATTAGGCAGTTAAACTTAGGATTTGGTTAAGCTGCATCTGGTTGGTTTTGTGGTGCAGCATCAATAAACGCATCAAGCTTATTACAGCGTTCATAAATGGCTGCTATCTTTGGATATGCGGTCATATCGACTTTGAAGCGATAAGCATTAAATACTTGTGGAATTAAACAGACATCAGCAAGGCTTGGTGTGTTACCTACACAATAGTCGTTATTACCATCAAGTGATTTTTCAATTTTTTCAAAACCGATTTCTACCCAATGACGATACCATGTATTTTTAGCATCATCGTCAGCACCAAGTTCGCTGCTCAAGTATTTTAGTACACGTAAGTTATCGATAGGGTGAATATCGCACGCGACGGCATAACATAAGTTACGAATTTGCGCTTTTTGCCAAGCGTTACCAAACAGTAATGGTGTTTGTGGGTGTGTTTCTTCTAGGTATTCTAAAATAGCCATTGATTGTGCAAGCACACCTTCATCGGTTTCAAGTGCAGGTAGTAAACCTTGTGGGTTTTTATCAAGGTACTCTGCGCCTTGTTGTTCTGACTTTAATAAATTAACGGTCACTAACTCATGGCTAATATTTTTTAAATTAAGCGCAATGCGCACTCGGTATGCGGCAGATGAACGAAAGTAAGTATACAGTTTCATTATTCTATTATCCTTGTGGGGCCGTGAAGTGTTTTTTAATTGTACGCCAGCAATCAGTGTAGTTTGGTTGGCGTTCTTTGCCTTCAAGGGCATATTTAGTTGGTGAAATAACATAACGAGATTCGAACATAAACGCGAGTGTATTGTCGTAACGTTGCGGCTCAAGCTCTGCGTTAGAGGCTTTTTCAAACACATCAGCTTCTGGACCATGCGGTGACATACAGTTGTGCAAGCTCATGCCACCGGGCACAAAACCATGTTCTTTAGCATCGTATACACCTTCAATTAAGCCCATAAATTCACTCATAATATTACGGTGATAATACGGCGGGCGGAAAGTGTTCTCTGCAACCATCCAGCGTGGTGGGAAGATGGCAAAATCAATATTTGCTACGCCTTCGGTGCCTGATGGCGAGGTTAAAACAGTAAAAATAGAAGGATCTGGGTGATCAAAACTCACCGTATTCATCACATTAAAGCGTGCTAAGTCGTATTTATACGGAGCACTATTTCCTGTCCATGCGACTACATCTAATGGTGAATGAGCGATATCACAACGGAACATATTCCCGTTAAATTTAGCAATCAATTCAAAGTCGCCTTCTTTATCTTCAAAGGCTGCGACAGGGTATTGAAAATCTCGGTCGTTGGCATATCCGTTAGCACCGACTGGACCGCGCTCAGCTAAAACATACGCATGGCCGTAGTTTTCGCAAATAAAACCACGCGCTGAGTCAGTTAATAATTCAACTTGAAACTTAATGCCGCGAGGGATCACTGCAATTTCGCCTGCTTTAATTGTTAAATTACCGCACTCTGTTTTTAACAGCAATTCACCTTGTTGCGGTACAAATAACATTTCACCGTCGGCATTATAAAAATAGCGGTCAGTCATTGATTTATTAGCGACGTAAACATGGATACCAATACCCGTTTGAGCGTTGGCACTGCCGTTTGCAGCCATAGTGATCAAACCGTCAATAAAATCGGTTGGTGTAGCTGGAATATCAATTGGGTTCCAACGCAGCATCGTTGGTGGAGTCGGCACTTCAGTGATGGGGGCTGTACGAATTAGCCCATTATCAATCGATGTGTAATCACCCTGTACAACAGATGGGCGAATGCGATACATCCAAGTACGACGATTATCAGCACGCGGCGCTGTGAACGCGGTTGTACTAAATTGCTCTGCATATAAATCGTATTTTACTTTTTGAGGACTAAACTGCCCAATAGGTAGAGCACCCGGTAAAGCTTCGGTTTCAAACTCATTACCAAACCCTGTCATGTATTTTAATTCGCTTGTCATCACTCGACTCCTTTGTGTTTTACTGTAAGATACTCTCAAGTGAGAGTAAATTCAATCATCAAGCTTTTTATAAGTGTACATATTTGTGAACAGTTAAAACATGGTTGTAAATTAATAGGAGATGCAGATTAATGGCACTCGATTTAGAAACCTTTTTACCCTACAGATTAGCTAATATAGCCAGTAAAATGAGTGAGGAGTTTGCATGTGTTTACCAACAGCAAAGTAATTTAACTATACCCCAGTGGCGTATTTTATTTAACTTAGCTCAACTTGGCCAAAGTCATGCAAAAGAGTTATGTATGCAAGCTTCTATGGATAAATCGACTGTATCTCGTGCGATAAAGGCACTCATTGATAAGGAATATATAATCAGTATTTTAAACCCTGAGGATAAACGCGCGAGTCTATTAGAGTTAACATCAGATGGGCATGAATTATATAAGCAGTTAGCGCCAGATGCACTAGCATGGGAGCAACAGTTATTAGCGGTATTAGATGAGCAAGAATATCAGGTATTACAACAATGCTTAGATAAGTTAAGTATTAAGCTAAACACGCCTTAATCATGAGTAAATAAAAAGCCCATCAAGGATGGGCTTTAGTTAATTTAAAGTGATATTACTCTAAATTAGAAAGTGTATTTAACACCAAGCTTAATTCTATATGTTGAATCTTCAGCTTCAAAAGTGAAATCATCATTAAGTGGTGCACCGATAATATATTGACCTGTTTCCGGATCAATATCCATCTCAACTACACTACGTGTTCCAAAATCTTGACGATAAACTTTACCTTTAGACGAATCGATTAGGTTTAGTACATTATCAATTACAAAATAGAACTCACCGCGGTGATCTTTTGTGAAGCCAGGAATTTCTTGAGATACATATAAGTCCATTGCAGTTACCCAAGGAGATTTCCCTTGGCTTCTATCAACAAATCCACCTGCATAGCCTGAAAGACCAAGTTCATTAAAGTGAGCAAGTACTTCAGCTTCAGTTACACCGTCTTCATAACGTACATTTGGATCGTTCGCTGTAGGAACGTAAGCTAGGTAGTTACCACCAAATGTAGACCCGTTACCTGAAGGCTGAATAAGATCTTGGTTAAAGAATCTACCACCAGTCAAGTTTTGAAGGCTTGCAAGTTGGCTATATGCTGAGCCAGAACGACGTTCAAAGAATAAGTTAAAGTTTGTTTTATAGTTTTCGATAAACTCAGTAGAGTAACTTAGACTTAATACAAACCTGTGTTCAGTTTCATAAGTTGATGTACCAATTTGCGTACGTTGATGATCACCAAAGTGGCCGTAACGGTAGTTACTTCTACCTGTAGATGAGCCTCCAGGGTTCCCTTCTGTTACATCTTGGTAAGTATATGAAGCATCGAATTTAAAGCCGTTATCCCAACCTTTAGATAAACCAGTGCTAAGAATAAGAGAACGTCCATCTTCGTCGGCATTTGTTAACATAATTTCAAGTTCACGCGTGTCGTAAAATGGTAACGCACCATCGATTGTTGATCCTACAACATCACCCTCTTGTAATAACGCGGCATTGATCCACTCAGCTGAGTTCTCTTTTTTGGTGTAGATTGCGGTCGTTGTCCAGGCAAAATTATCACCAATATATGGAATATCCAGAGTTACATCAGTATTTAGCATGTAAGTCCATTGCGAAGGGATATCAAAATTTGGGTCGATAAAGTTTGATGTTGAACCACGAGTACCTGAATTTATTGCTTCAATTGCTTCAGGTGTTGGTGTAGTTAAAACGCTTGCAGGTACCTCAACGCCTCTCGCACTATAGCTTTGCGCACTTACACCGTCATTTGAGTATGAGTTTGAAATCCAAACGTTCGGATTACCACCTGCATAACGTCCAACGCTACCACGAATAATAACATCGTCACTTAGGTTATATGTGAAGCCGGCACGTGGTAATAAAATATCTACGCCATCAAGGTTAAAAGTGTTATCGAAACCAGTGCGGTCAAGTACATCTTGGTTGAACTTTGGCTTATCGTCTGAGCCAAGACGTTCATAACGAAGTCCAAAAGACAGGGTTAGATCGTCATTGAAGTCCCAAGAATCATTGACGTATAAAGCAATATCTTTACGAGTGAACTTAGCTGCAACGGCTAAAGGGTTGTTGCCAATACCGTTAGAATAGTTATAGTTCGCAGCAATTCTTTCTTCGAAAGCTTGGATATTATCAAAAGACACAACACCTTTTGAGCCCGGTAAATATTGGTTTTCAATATCTAGTACATCATATTTAACACCAAATTCTAAAGTGTGCTCATCGAACAGGTAAGTACCATCTAATTTAAGTGAGAATAAATCATTTTCTAATGAATTAGAATGGCGGCTTTCATCAGAGCCAAATGAAATCGTTCCTGTATCGCCATCGCTATCGACATCAATATTATTAATTGATATATCGCCTAAGCCCAAGTTACTGTTAAGAGATACCTGACCAGTTTCTACAGACTTTTTGGTTACGCTAATTTGAGATGAGAACTCATCTGTCCAATCAGAATATAAAGTAGAGCTGAAGTTATTAAGTTTTTCAAATTTGTTATACCAGTGTGTATCTAATCGAAGTTCACGACTACTGCTGGTCATGTTACGGGTGTTATTGCCTTCATTATGCATGTAAACCAAATTTGCACGATGATAGTCATTGATATTCCAATCGATTTTAGCGATGTATTTCTCATCTTCTAATTGCGGTTGTGTATCGGCATTACCGATATTATCAACACCGTATACTTCACTTGCAATTTTACGAACGGCTTCTAAATCAGCATTTGTAATTAGTGTTTTATTCGTACCAATGCTTGATCCCGCAACACCGTACTCAAGTTGTTGAGGAGATTCGAATTTTTCATAAGCACCAAAGAAGAAAAGTTGATCTTTAATAATTGGAGCACCAAATGACACGCCATAGTTTTTCTCTTCAAAGTCTAGATCTAACTTTTTACCGTCACTCCCTTTAGGGCTACCAGCCCAATCACTGCTCAGCTTTTCATAGAACATATTACCATGAACTTCATTAGTTCCTGATTTAAACACTGCGTCAACATTACCACCAGTGAAGCCGCTTGATTTAGCGTTGACTGGTGCAACAGATACAGATACTTGATCTAAAGCATCTAGTGGGAAAGGATTACGCTGAGTTGGGTAGCCGTTATTGTTAAGGCCAAAGTCATCATTAAGGGGAATACCATCAACTGTGATAGAGTTTGTTCGCGGGTTTGCACCAGCGATTGTTAAAGAGCTGTCACTACCTGGTTGAACCACTACTAAAGGGTTGTTTCTTACAATGTCTTTTATGTCACGGCCAATACTCGGTACCGTTTTAATTGCGTCTTCGCCGAAGTATGAATCATTTGCAGATGAATTAAATAAAACAGCAGAGCCAGTAACGACGATAGACTCAATATTATTACTTGATAAAGTCTGGTCTAGTCGTCTAGTTTCACCAAGTGATAGGTAAACATCGTTGATTTGAACATCACGATATACATCTGAATCAATTGTAATTTTGTATGGACCACCAACGCGCAAGCCTGCCGCATTAAAAGTACCTGTGTCATTTGTTGTTACAACACGCTTTGTACCAGTAGGCTCGTGAATGATTATTAACTTAGTGTTTGCTGCTGGGCTACCATTAGGTCCAGATATTTGGCCTTTAACAGATGATGTAGTATCACTTGCTATTGCTGCGCTACTCACACCAACACAAGCTGCAATAGCGAGTGATAGAGCTGTTTTGCGTAGTTGGATTTTCATTATGTTGTTTTCCCGTGTTAAGGTTATATTAATGATTATTTAATTTGTGTTAGCGGGCATCTTAAGTGCATCTACTAACGGTTTTGCGGAATTGTCGAAAATTAAATTCAACAACCCAGAAAGTCTAATCCCGCTTTGCTGCAAACGAGTTTTTATAATTGGCATATTTGTATAAATATACTGATAGCTAATTTTTGTTTCATTTTTATTATAGATAACATTAGCTATATTGTTAGATTCTTCTAGCCACATTGCGGGTGTACTTTGTAAATAGTCTGCAATCAGTAGCTTATCGTTTGAATTTATAAAATGTGCAAATTCAGTATAAGATAAATTCTCATTTTCAATAAGCTTAGTATCCCATAGACTATGAAGATTGGTATCCTGCCCGAAGAATGTGACAGAAATATTATTACCGCCTCTGTCTTCTTTACGTCCTGCGTGAAATGGTTGGTGACTATCACCCACGAGGTGAACGAGAAAACGTAAGCTAAATCGCTTTGCATCGATGGAGCTTTTTTTATCTTTAAGTGTATTAATGGAAAAGTGTATACCTTCAAGAATATTAGTGACGGTATCTTTATTTAACGAGTGGTTGTGATTGTGAATAAAACCAGTTGTTGAGTCGGGTGCATTAATATAATGCCAGCGAGAAGATTTTTTTTGCCAAAATGCACTAGGGTCTGAGCGCATTTCATCAGCCCATGTCGATATTTGAGCGAGGCTTTCACCTTCTAATAATGGTAATAATGCTGATTGAGTTGTTGGAGTTAAATGTACCTCAGCAATTTGACCAATAATTCGATGTCCGTTTTGTCCCCAAGCTGATGCATTATGTGTTGTTAATAATAGACAGATTACTAAAAAACTATGAATTCCAAGTGTAATTTTGCTTAACATTTACCTGTTCCTAAAAATAATGCGGCTGCTTTGAGCAATGTATCTAGATGTAAATTGTCCTGATTTTGACAGAAATAGAAAGGACTCAATTAGATTCATAATTTCTTGTTCATAAATTAATTATTTCAATGGTTTATGTCATTTAAGTAAAATTACCTATTGTAATGAGTAATTAAAATTGTTCAAATAGATATATGCTTCGGATTGGATTGTAGAACTTTTGAAAATAAAACAACTCGCTTTACAACATAGTGCCTTTGTTACTGTTTTGTTACTGTTTTTTTTGCTAGTTTGGATTTGTGGAAAGTTCAGTGTAGATTCAGAGAAAAAAGAAATAAAACCATTAATACAAACGTCTAATAGCTGTCAGACATCTGCAGTACATAATAAAGAAAAGCTCATTGTATTTGCACCTTCAAAAAAAGTAGCCTCCACGTTAATTAACAGTTTATGCGGTGACTCTGTTATAGCAAAACAATTTGGTGAGGTTGTTGGTTTTTGGGGGTATAGGACAACAGATAGCATTGAATTTGTTGGTAAAGGAATTGCTGATCTGATCTTGGCAAAAAACAATATTATGTCTGCATTCAAAGCAGAATCTACTTATAATTATCAGCCGATTGTCGGCTTTCCAAGTTATACAGCTTTTTTTATATCTGCGAAAGAAAAACCTAAAGTAGATAAGCAGTACTTTTTCGGTAAACGTATTGGATTACTTGATTATCCAACAAGCCGCTCAGGGCATATTTTACCGAAGCAGAAATTCAAAGAACTAGGTCTTAATCTTGAAATGTTAGATATTACTTACGCCAGTTCCCATAATGAGTTAAGAGAGTTATTAGCCAGTGGGCGTGTAGATTTAATAGCATCGTTTTGGAAAGAAGAAGATCATGAGCATTTTTCGAAAAATTACATTACACCTATCAGCAATAATATAACAGGAACTCGTTGGTATTTAAAAATGCAGCACGAAAATACAGATTTACTCTGTGCTGTCCAATCACGTCTTATGACACTTTCAAAACAGCAGACATCACCATACTTTAATCATGCCGAATCATATTGGCATTGTTCCGCAGATGAGGTTGAATTTTTAGGAGACAAGGATGATTAAAAATAAACAATTTTCAATTATCACTTTGTGTGTTTTCGTCTTCTCATTATGCATATTTAAAGTATCTACTTATTTTAAACAGCTTGAAAGTACCGAGCTCGTTATAGCTCAAATCGAAAAACGTATTGCATTAGATTTACCTCGTCTTGATTTAACAGATGCATTTTTAAAGCACTCAGGTAATCATGAAGAAATTACACATTATATTAAACTGCTAAACAATGAACTGCCTACCGAGAAGGTTAAAGTCTATGCTATTGCTGATGTGATGTTATCGTCACAGGATTTAAGCTTTAAAACGGTTATTAAATGGCTTACAACGAATGATCAAAGTGTAAGTATAACTTTTTTGACTTATACGCCTTTATTCCTATTGAGTGACCTGTATTTTGTTATTGCTTTTTTTGTTGTTGCTTTATTGTTTGCAAGATGGGCAGATGTAATTAAATATTCATCGAGGCGCTATCTGGCGCTAAAAAAACAAAAAGAACAATTGTTGCCTAAAAATAATGCCAGGTTTGAAATTGATTTGAAAAATAAAACACTGGGTATGAACGAAGATAAAGCTATTAAAATTGCTCTAGCTAACAAGCCGTTGTGTTTTTATTTAGCACTAATCGAGTTTTGTATAGATAACCCTGATGTAACGCTTAACCAAAATAAAGATGTGCCAGTTGAGCTCCTTGAACTTGCTAATAAATATTTTTACCGTTTGATTGAGCTAGGTCATACAATTCGTAAACGACCTAATTTTACCAATAGTTTAGAAAAAACATTAAGTGAAATTCGTGCTGCGCTTGATGAAATACTCAGTGAGTACCCCGAGCTAAAAGATAAGTATTACCCGCCAAAAGCACATGGAGAAGGATCCCGTTCGCGGCTTCATAGCTATGGGCTAGTCAATATAAAAGCAGATGACATTGTTGTGATCGGTAAATAGTAGAGGTGGGGTTGACTATGGTCAATTTGAGATTTCAAGTTGACCATAGTCAAAGTCGGTTATTTAGGTGAAAATTCCGCAGCATCTACAGGGCTGTACTCACTAAAAAATCGTTTTAAGGCTTGTGCATCAGTTTCCTCAGTGCTTACAAAGCCCTTTAAATCGGTGAGGGCGGGGTAGCCATCACCGCCTGAAGCATTGTAGCTATTAAGGCTCATTCTGTATGTTTTCGTTTTATTTAACTCTTTACCGTTTATCATTACGTTAATTAGAGAATCATTATTACGCTCAAAGCTTAGCTGATGGTATTGCAAATAAGCGCCAGAATCAGGCGGAAAACGCGTTACAATATCAAGATAGTCCAATAAATCTTGACCTTGCCAATCCATATAAGTAATGCGGTTTTTAAACGGGTGTACTTTTAAAATATCTTTATAGCTTACTTCACCTGCCGAAATGCTGTCTCTAACACCGCCGCCACTAATAAGGCCAAAGTCTGCGTTAACACTGTTCATTTGTGCTTGAATAATGACGCGCGCCAAATTAGTTTGCTGATAACGGACTTTATTACGATCGCCTTCTAATTTTGCATTAACAAAGCCAATTTTCCCCTCGATTTGTTTCGCTCCTTTAGCTTGATACGGTGCTAAAAAGCTCTTCAATTCAGGGTTTGGTGTAATGTATTCGTTTGCTAACTCGGGAACAGTTATACCATTAGCGTTTACTTTATCTATGTATAAATTAACTGGCAGTAGTTCATAGTTGATTAACGTAAGCTGTTTGTTTTCAATTTTGAACATCGCCTTACCAACGTACTTACCCCATTCGTGGGCTTGCATAATCCAAGTACCATTTTGTTGGTCTGGCTTGCATGCCATGCCTGGTTTAAAGTTGTCATCACTTTTATTATCAGCAGTCATACAAATTGGTTCTTGTGAATGACCCCCAATAATCATGTCTAAGGTGCCATGAGGTAATGAGCGTGCGAGGGTTACATCGCCAGGGGCGTTAATACCATATGAAGCATCAACATAGTGACCCATATGGGTGACGGCAATCGTGATATCTGGTTGATATCGGACTTTAATTTTTTGAGCTACTGCTTTGGTTATTTCAACAGGCTCTTTAAATTCAAGACCACCAATAAATTGGGGGTTACCAATTTTTGCTGTATCGGTTGTGGTTAAACCAATAACAGCGATTGTTAATCCTTGTTGCTTGAAAATTTGATAGGCTTGAAAAGCATTTTCTCCAGTCTTTTTATCGAAAATATTCGCCGACAGCAGAGGGAAATTAGCCCATTGTTGTTGTTTTTTTAAAATGGATAAAGGATTGTCAAATTCATGATTGCCAAGGGCCATTGCATCATAACCAATAAATGACATACCTTTAAAATCAGGTTCTGCAAATTGCAAGTCTGACTCCGGTATACCTGTATTAATATCACCGCCAGATAAAAGTAGTACGGCATGACCCTGAGCTTTTGCGTCATTTCTAAGCTGGTCAATCAATGTTTTACGTGCGGCCATACCATATTCGCCTTTTTCATTGTGCCAAAAGCGACCATGATTATCATTGGTATGTAAAACAGTGAGATATTGAGTTTCGGCTGCTGGTTTTTTTTGAGTTGGGGTATTGTTATTACTACATGCACTGAGGCTCAGTAATAAAAAGAGTGTAATAAATACGCGCATAATGTGACCCGTGTTGTCCATATTTGCTGGTGATTAAGCGCGTAGTTTAACCTAGTTTGTTTTTAAAATAACGTAATTATTCTAATTCAAATGTAGTTTCTGCAGTTAATTTTCCTGTTGCAGCAAGTTGGCGTCTTTGTAACTCTTGATGTGCAAACGCTGATTTTTCGTGATTATTACCAACCATCCAGTTTAAAAAGCTGGCGGGCAGTTTGGTGTATGGTTCGCCTTTGTGCAATCCAAAATCACAAATATGCTCAGTAGTGTATGACATTGCTTTGTATCCTGTTACGACTAGTTTTTATTATTTGAGTAATACTAACAAATAAGAAATAGCCTGTTCAGACGATTTAGACTTAAGAAGAACCTAGTTATAACATGAAAGAATAAAGAGATAGTGTAAGGCTCTGCAATCAAAATGTAATTAAGTTGTAATCAAACTGCTCTTATTTGTATAAACAGGCTCTTAGCTATCGCTTTCGCTGCAAAGGTTTATTATCATTTCATAAATGTTAAATAATTAAAATAAATTTGGGAAACATAACAAAAATGAAAAAATTATTACTATGTAGTTTATTAGCCGCAGCATCTTTTAACAGTTATGCGACGGTTGTTGAAATGCAAACATCGCAAGGGACTATTAAGATAGATCTATTTGATCAACAAGCCCCTAAAACAGTCGCTAATTTTTTAAAGTACATCCAAAGTGACGCATATAATCAAACGGTAATACACCGTTCTGTTGATGACTTTATTATCCAAGGGGGTGGCTTTACTTATGATGAGGGTTTTAAAGCAATCACTACATCTGCTGCTGTTCAGAATGAGCCCGAACTGTCTAATGTTAAAGGCACTATTGCGATGGCAAAACTTGGTAGCAACGAAAATAGTGCAACCAGTCAGTGGTTTTTTAATTTAAAAGATAACAGTGCAAATTTAGATATACAAAATGGTGGTTTTACGGTTTTTGGCCAAATAAGCACTGACAGTTTTGCTGTGCTCGATACCATTGCTGAGTTAGTGCATTGTGGTGAAGTACCCGTTGTCAATGTGACTAAAGAACAGTGTGCCAGCACAGATACTGTACTTACTACAGCAAACTTAGTATCTATAAATAGTGTTGTAGTATTAGATAACGATGAAAATTCATCAGTTAATTTAAACCCAACTAAAAATACACTAATAGATACAGTTGAAAAACCATCGACGGGTGGCTCAGATGGAGGCAGCATGGGCTGGTTATTACTCCCTTTATTATTTGCTGGTTTTAAGCGTCGTCGCGCAGCATAGCCATCCAAATTTTATGTATATTTTGCTATCAGGTTTATTGATAGCAAAATATAAAAATGCTCGTTACATCAAAAAAACTTGTGTAACTATTTGAATCCACATAGCTAATACACATAAACAACTGACTAAAAAGCTATAATAACGCATCTTAACGCGATTGCCTCCTAAGTGAATTATACTGTGTATTATTCGTGAAATTACAAAGCACCACGCCAATACAATAAGTACATATCCCGTAGCATTGAGTTGTAAAGCCGCTAAGCTGGCCACAAAAAACAATACGGGCATTTCAAATTGATTAACAAAGTTACGACCTGCTACATGAACATCATCACCGGCTTTATCTAATTTCATAGTGACAAAGTCTTGCATCGAGATTGTCTTATTACGCGCAGCGCTAAAGCGGCGACGCCCCATAATGATCATAACCGCAAACGTCAGCAATACCTGACAAAACATAGCGAGCAATAAATATTTTTCCATTGTTATTACCTCTTATAATTACAGTCTCCTAAGCCTAACAGTTTGTTTTTACAATTCACAATGTGTTACAAAGTATTTATGAAAATGATTGCAAGCCCTGTTGGGTTTACCGATCATACTCACAAGACAACAAATATGGATTATATTCCCGTTATGAAAAAAATTATTACCTTAAGTGCCATTGCGCTAGCTGTATTAAGTGGTTGTGGTACAACAACGACGCCAGTTCAACAGCAAACCTCTTTGTTATCAGACACGCTAGTTGTCAGCCAAAATGATAACCGTGAATATAAAACACTCAAGCTTGCTAACGAAATCGAAGTAATTTTAGTCTCTGATCCAAGTGCTGAAAAATCAGCTGCAGCATTAAGTGTAGGTGTTGGTTTATTGCATGATCCAATGAGTCAACAAGGTATGGCGCATTATCTAGAGCACATGCTGTTTTTAGGCACCGAGCGTTACCCTGATACAAAGGGTTATTCTGACTTTATGACCAAAAATGGTGGCGCGCACAACGCGTACACTTGGCTCGATATCACTAATTACATGTTTAAAGTAAATAACGATGCCTACGATGAAGGACTTGATCGTTTTGCTGATTTTTTTAAATCACCAAAGCTTTACCCTGAGTATACAGACAAAGAGAAAAATGCCGTCAATGCAGAATGGTCAATGCGTCGTGAAATGGACTTTTTTGGACAGTTTAAACTTGCCCGTAAAATGATGGGCGATCACCCAGCAAACCGCTTTTTAATTGGTAACCTTGAAACATTAGGCGATAAAGAAGGCAGCTCACTGCATAAAGAAACCGTTGATTTTTACAATAAGTATTACTCTGCAAATATTATGAAAGTGGCGATGATTTCGAATCTTCCACTTGCAGAAATGGAAGCGAAAGCACAAAAATATTTTGCTGATATTGAAGATAAAAAAATTGATAAACCCACTGTTACTAAAAAGTTAGACTTTGATAATGTTGGCGGAAAACGCGTACATTACGCACCAAATGAAGATGTGAAGCAGCTACAACTAGATTTTACAATTACAGATAATAGCGATGAATTTGCTGTTAAACCAAACCGTTTTGTCGCTTACTTACTTAGCAACGAGATGCAAGGAAGCCCAGCACAAATTTTACGTGATAAGGGCTGGGTATCACAACTTTCTGCAAGTAGTTCACCGACACATTATGGTAACTATGGCATGCTTTCGGTTGATATTCAGCTGACTGATGAGGGCATGAAAAACCGCGAAACAATTGTCGCGACTATTATGCAATATATTGACTTGATCAAGCGTGAAGGGGTTGATAGTAAATACTTTAATGAGATCCGCACGTCGCTTAATAACGAATTTAAATTTTTAGAAAAAGGCGATGAATTTGGGTATGTTAGTAACTTAGCGGGCAGCATGCAAGATTACCCACTTAATCATGCTATTAATGCGCCATATCATTATGCACAGTTTGATGCAGATGCAATTAATGAAGTACTTGCACAATTAAATGCGCAAACACTGCGTATTTGGTACACCTCACAGCAAGAAAAAACGGACTCAAAACTGCATTTTTATGATGGTAAATACCGCATAGCAGACATTGGTGAAAGTGAAATTGCTAGCTGGAACAAACCAAGTGAATTTGCCTTAGCATTACCAACAGTTAATCGTTTACTTCCTGAGAGTTTTGCAATTAAAACCACGCAATTTAGCGAGCAAAAACACCCAGAACTTACATACGATAAAAACGGTGTAAAAGTATGGCGTCAAGCGAGCCAAAACTTTGCAGAGCAACCAAAGGGCCTTGTAGAAGTTTATTTAAATACTCCTGATGCACTTGCGGATATTAAAGCGAAAGTGTTGTATTCAGTATGGGCAGATTTATATAATCTTCAGCAAAGTAAACTCAGCACTGAAGCAGCTGTAGCCGGTATGAGTGTTGGCCTTGAAGACAGCAATGGCCTTATTTTGTCAATGAGCGGCTTTACAGATAAACAAAATGTTTTACTTGCGCAGGCACTTGAAAGCATAGATGTAAAAGTAGCAGAGCAAGGTTTTGCTCAAGCACTCGATCGCTACCAACGTGATTTACTCAATGCACAAAAGCAGTTCCCTTATTACCAAGCTTTTGGTGAATATTCAAAACTAGTACGCACTGGTAGTTTTGATACGGATGCATTGATCAAAACAGCCCAAACACTGACGATTGCTGATTTTGAAGAACTAAAAAATCAAACGTTTAGCCGCAATGAACTGCGTGTATTTACTTTTGGTAACTACAATCAAGAAGATGTTGAAGCAATTGCAAAAGAGCTGACGGCAATATTACCGAAAGATCATAAGTCAACGTCATTTACGCGCAGTAAAGCGTGGTTACCGCAAGTAGGTGAAACTATCGTTTTACAAAAAGACATAGATGTGGCTGATGTTGCCATTATTGATATGACAGTTCACCCAATTGCAGGTTATAAGCAAAAGGCGCAAGCACAAGTATTGCAAGATCATTTTAGAACTATTGCCTTTGATAAGATGCGCACAGAAGAGCAGTTAGCCTATGCTGTTGGCGCACTTGCACGTTCAGTTGAAGATTACTCAGCAATAGGTTTGTTTATCCAAACCCCTGTTAAAGGGCCGAAAGAGATGCAAGCGCGTTTTGAAGCGTTTAAAAAACAGTACGCAGTGGAGCTTGAAGCCATGAGCGAAGAGACCTTTGCGCAGCTTAAAAATGCCACACTTGTCTCGTTAAAAGAGCAGCCTAAAAACCTTAGCGATGAGATGGGCCCGCTGATTGGTGATTGGTACCGTGAAAACTTTGATTTTAACTCAAAACAAAAGTTAATTTCAGAGGTCGAAAAGGTCACACTTGCCGATATTAAAGATTACTACAAACAAACCATGCTAAACCCGCAAGCTGCACGTTTAAATGTGCAATTACGTGGTAGTAAATTTGCAGATACTCCATTTGCCGATCTACCAAAACAAACACTGGTTACTGATTTAAAAGCGCACTTTAATGGTATTAAACTGCAAAAGTAACTAAGTAGTTTAAGCGTTAACTTACAATGAGCCCAAGCAATTGCTTGGGCTTTTTTGTAAAAAATAAAAAGTTGCGAACCTTTTACCAAGCTAAACCGTCTTGTAAAAAAGAGATAAAGGAATTGCATGAATTCGACGCAAATAACGCTTACTGTCATTAATGCACCGCAGGGCGATGAGCTAGCTTTTAACTCATTATGCAACTGTTTATACAAACCAAGCTTTCTCTTCGCGATGAAATTGAGCAAGCAGACGGATTTAGCAAAGGATATTACGCAAGAAGCGTGGGCTGTAGTGGCAAAAGATATTCGAAAACTAAAAGAGCCAAGTGTATTTAAAGCGTGGCTATTTAGAGTGGTGTATCACAAATTTATAGATACAACCCGACAAAGCAGGGGCTACGAAAGTTTTCAACCAGATAAGCATGAACAAACAAGAGATATGACAAGTAGTAATGAGCAATCGATTGATTTACTCAAACTAATAAATAACCTGCCGGATAGTGAGCGGCACAGTATTTACTTATTTTATCTAGAGCAAATGTCAATTAGTGACATCGCCTTAATAACGGATGTAGCGGTTGGGACAGTTAAGTCACGTTTGCATCGGGCAAGAGCTCAGTTGGCAGTATGGTTAAATGAATAATTGGAGAGAATGATGATGAATATTGATGAAAAAATTAAACATAGTTTGCAAGCAGAGCAACACAATTTAGAGTCTATTTTAGAGAGTGATCCAGGCTTATTTAAACAACTAATTGATATATATAAGGGAAAAATGCGACTTTGGACTATTCTAGGGACGTTTTTCGCTTTTATATTCACTGCCATTTTTATATTATCAGCTTATCAATTTTTTAACTCCGAGCAGCAATTGTTTTGGGCAGTGTGTTTTGTGAGTAGTTTAATGATGCAAATTGCAATAAAACTGTGGCTGTTTATGGAAATGAACCGACAATCGATAATGAAAGAAATCAAGCGAAGCGAGCTTGAAATTAGGCTAATTCTCAGTGAGCATTTTACCTCCAACAGTCAAACCTAAGCTAAAATGTAAAAGGAAAATGCAATGCAGTTAAGATCTCTAGGTGTTAATACTAATAGCTTCTTGTTACTGACTCTCTCTTTATTGTTTGCTGCAAATGTTAAAGCAGCATTTGTAAAAGTGGGAGAGTTTGAGTTGCAATATGAAATTGCAGGCAGTGGTAAGCAAATTGTGGTTTTAGAGGCAGGTGGTAGCGCAGGGCTAGATGATTGGAACTCGGTTTTTAGTTCCATAGCTGAACAAACTAAGGTTATTCGATACTCGCGTGTTGGTAATGGTAATTCAACTGCAATTAAACGGCATTTCACTTCAATGGATTATGCACAGCATCTGAGCGAATTCTTGTTGGCGCTGGATATTTCAGAGCCTATAGTATTGGCTGCACACTCTTATGGCGGCAGTGTTGCGCGAGAATTTGCCGCAAAATACCCACAGCAACTGAATGCTTTACTTATGCTCGATCCTTCTTCTGAGCACGATGTAGATATACTGCGTGCCATAAATCTAGAACAGGGTAATAAAGAAATCGCACAAATAAAACTAAGTGATATGGCAAATGGTATGTCGAATCAATATTTAGATTTTTGGAGTAAACGGCCCTTACCAGACTATCCACAGATTAAAGATATACCTGTCACCGTTATTGCGTCAGTGCGCAAAATGGCTGAACCGAGTAATTTGTTTTTTACAGACAAGGGCCGAATAATGTGGGGGGAGATATGGCAGAATTGGACTGCTGAATTTCCTCAAGGACGTAGTGTATTAACAGAAAAAAGCGGTCATTTTATTCAAAATGATGAGCCTATGCTGGTGCTTCGAGAGTTAAAACGAGTAATGAAGATGTTGGATGAGAATAAGCAGCCATGATTTTAAAGCTATTGAAGTTTAAATAGCGTTTAAATTTACAGGAATGACTATGACTTATGTACTTTGGTTTTTGCCGCTATTGTTTTCTGCTTTTAGTTATAGCAATACATTTACTGATGGATTGGCAAACGCCGCAAATGATAGAACACAACACAATGTACGTTACGATGGCGCATATCATCGAATTGCGTATCCAAATGGTGATGTTCCCGCCAATATTGGCGTGTGCACTGACGTGGTTATTCGTAGCTACCGTTCACTGGGGGTTGATTTACAACAATTAGTGCATGAAGACATGCGCGATAACTTTTCTTCTTATCCTTCAAAAAGAATATGGGCTTTGACTAAGCCCGATAGTAATATCGATCATCGCAGAGTGCCCAACTTACAAACTTTTTTTAAACGTCATGGCACTGTGCTGCCGATTACGAACAATGTTGAAAACTATAAAGCGGGTGATATTGTCACCTGGATGCTACCAGGTAACCTGCCGCATATCGGCATTGTGGTAAACACATACGCAGTAGATAATAAAACGCCTTTGATAGTGCATAATATCGGATCAGGGCCGCAGCGAGAAGACGTATTGTTTCGTTATAAGATCACCGGACATTACCGGTATGAACCCGTAGTTAATTCGATAGTAGGTATCTGGAAACATTCAGAAAAGCCCGCATGGCTAGAGATCACATTTGCAGCGGATGTAGGTGGAATTACAGTAAAGCGCCATGATGACAATTCGAACGCTGTTGGGTTAACAGTTATTAAGGATGTTATTGCAGCAGCTAAGCAAACCAATTTGTCTCAGGAGTTACAGTGGCAGGGAAAAATGTTTTCAGCACAGGTAAACGGCTACATTGATGTGAGTTTATTTTTAACTAATTCAACTACACTTGAAATCTATCAAAGTACAGACTTAGATAAACAAGTAAATATACTTACGTTAACGAAAGAACATGATTTTTCGACTCTTTAAGGGTAGCTAAATGCAAGATAGCGTTAAACAAAAATTTATGACGTACCCTGAAAGTATCGCGGTTGTATTACATGAAATAAGAGACTTAATTTTTCAGGTAGCTGCGCAGGATGGTATTACTACTGTCGAGGAAACTTTAAAGTGGGGTGAGCCGAGTTATATCGCAAAAAGTGGTTCAACAATAAGATTCGATTATAAAGAAAAAGCGCCGCAGCAATTTTGTATTTACTTTAATTGTAAAACAAAACTAATCGATACCTTTAAAGAGCTATATGGCGATACCTTTGTCTATCAAGGTAATCGTGCTTTGGTGTTTGAGCTAGAGCAAGCATTGCCGAACAAGGAACTTGCGCATTGTTTGTCGTTGGCTTTGCGCTACAAAAAAATAAAGCACCTGCCAATGCTAGGTGCTTAAATTTAATTTGAGTATTATAAGCAGTATAAAGTTTATTTAGCTCTTGCAGCGCGTGCAGCGTGGAGTTTTTTGTAGCTGTCAATTAAACGCTGATGACGCTCTAACCCTTCAAGTTGCATGTTGGTCGGTGTTAAACCGTAGAACAGCACATCGCCATTGATTGAACCTACCACGGCATCCATTACTTCTTGCCCAAACATGCGAGTGAAGCTATGAATGTAGTCTTCAATTTCTAGGTCTTCACCTAGTGCCACTTCGAGTGTGGCGTGCATTGCTTGATAAAATAACCCGCGCTCAACCGTGTTATCGTTAAATTGTAAAAAGGTTTCAACTAATTCCATCGTTGCTTCTAAATCACCTAATGCTAAATAAATAAGTAATTTAAGCTCTAGGATTGTTAGCTGGCCCCAAACTGTGTTTTCATCAAACTCAACACCAATTAGAGTGATAATATCTGTGTAGTTATCCAGCTGGCTTTCTTCAAGTCGCTCTACTAAATCGGCTAGTTGATCTTCATCTAAACTGTGCAGGTTTAAAATGTCTTCACGGTATTTAAGGGCTTTGTTGGTGTTATCCCAAATTAAGTCTTCTACAGGGTAAACTTCTGAATAATCAGGCACTAAAATACGACACGCGGTGCCAATATCTGAAAACTCCGCTATGTAGGCTTCTTTACCTAAGTCTTTCAAGATGCCGAACAGACTTGCAGTTTCTTCTTCGTTAGTGCCCGAGAAGTCCCATTCAACAAAGTCATAATCGTGTTTAGCACTGAAAAAACGCCATGAAATTTTACCGGTTGAGTCTATAAAGTGTTCAACAAAGTTTTCAGGCTCAGAGACGGCCATACTGTTAAAGGTAGGTTTTGGCACGTCATTTAAACCTTCAAAGCTGCGTCCTTGTAATAGCTCCGTTAAGCTGCGCTCAAGAGCGACCTCAAAACTTGGGTGCGCGCCAAATGAGGCAAATACACCACCTGTTTTTGGGTTCATTAGGGTAACGCACATAACCGGAAATTGACCGCCTAACGAGGCATCTTTAATTACTACAGGGAAACCTTGCTCTTCTAAGCCTTTAATACCGGCAACAATAGCTGGGTATTTAGCAAGTACTGCGTCTGGCACATCTGGTAGTACGAGTTCTTGCTCAATAATTTGGCGTTTAACTGCACGTTCAAAAATCTCTGACAAGCACTGCACTTTAGCTTCGGCAAAGTTATTACCTGCGCTCATGCCATTACTTAAAAATAAGTTTTCAATTAAATTTGAAGGAAAGTACACAGTTTCGCCGTCAGATTGACGAACATACGGAATTGAGCAAATGCCGCGTTCAACATTACCTGAGTTAGTGTCGATAAGGTGTGAGCCACACAGTTCATCTTCAGGGTTATAAATACTCAGTGTATAGTCGTCTAAAATACCTTGTGGCAGTGAGTCATCATCAGTGAGCTTAAACCATTTTTCATTCGGGTAGTGCACAAACTCACTGTTGGCAATTTCTTCACCAAGAAATTGATCATTATAGAAAAAATTACAGTTTAAGCGTTCAATAAATTCGCCTAGGGCTGAGCATAATGCGCTTTCTTTACTTGCGCCTTTACCATTGGTAAAACACATTGGCGACGCCGCATCACGGATATGCAATGACCATACATTTGGTACGATATTACGCCACGATGAGATTTCAATCTTCATGCCTAAGTCAGCTAAAATTGCGGTCATATCAGCAATGGTTTGCTCAAGCGGTAAATCTTTACCTAAAATAAAGGTGTTTTCGCTACCTTCAGGCTTTGCCATTAGCATGGCCTGTGCGTCATTATCTAAGCTCTCTACCGCGTCGATTTTAAATTCAGGCACAGTTTGAATAACGCGCTTAACTGTACAGCGATCTACTGAACGTAGGATACCGGTACGGTCTTTTTCAGAAATGCTTTCAGGCAGCTCTACTTGAATTTGGAAAATTTGGTTATAACGATCTTCAGGATCAACAATGTTGTTTTGCGCAACACGAATACCATCTGTCGAGATGTCACGGGCATTACAATACACTTTTATAAAGTACGCAGCACATAACGCAGATGATGCTAAAAAGTAGTCAAATGGACTTGGCGCAGAGCCATCGCCTTTATAACGAATTGGTTGATCTGCGATCACAGAGAAATCGTCAAACTTGGCTTCTAGTCTGAGGTTGTCGAGAAAATTAACTTTAATTTCCATTAAATAGTTCCACTTAAATGCGCACTGACAAGTAAGTTTAGCAAGGGCTAAAAAAATTACTTAGTGAGTGTATTAATTATATGGATGCAATTATCTGCTTTTTCAGCCCTTACATACAAGTAATAGTCTTGGCTTAGTTAAAATAAATCTCGTAGTGGTTGCGCTTTGAGTAATTGATAGCGGGTATTCATATTTGTAGATGCCCCCCATTTTTATCAAAAATAGAAATTAAGATTGTTTTACTGTGCACTTATAAAGCATTTTGCTCGTTATATTGATGTTATTTATGATGGAAAAAATAATATTTAATGCTTAATTTAAAAATAATTTATTATAAATAATGAGCAAAATTTTCACGGTGAGCTAGTTTTATTACTGCATATTGCAAAATACTAATATCATAAGGTAACGCAAATGATGAAAAAGCTGTATTGGTTATTAACTGTGAATTGCATTTTATTTACAGGTGCTTCTTATGGCGAGATTAACTTCTCAGGATTTACCAGCATCAATGCCGGTAAGGTTTTATCTGGAAGTGGAGTCCCGCAATACGATATACCCCCTACCTTTTTAGCTGACTATCCGATTGTTTCAGCTTACTCAGAAGATATTTCATTTAAGCCTGAAAGCTTATTTGGCCTACAAATTAATGCTGATTTAGCCGAAGGTTTATCCATGACAGGTCAAATTGTTGCCCGAGGGGCTAATGATTTTGATGCAACAATCGAGTGGGCATACATATCTTATGAAATAAATGAACATTGGACGATCCAAGCAGGTAAAAAGCGTTTGCCGCTGTTTTATTATTCAGATTTTTATGACGTAGGTTATGCCTATGTGTGGATGCGTCCACCTGCTGATAATTACACATGGCAAATATTTAACTACAACGGTGTTAACGCACTCTATAGTGGTGAGATTGGTGATTGGTCTGTCATGGGTAATCTTTATTACGGTGAAGAAGACGATAAGGAAAATAAACTGCTCAGTGAGTTTTTTTTCAAAGAGCCTACGCGTGAAATTTGGCGTGACATGCTTGGTGGAGTACTGCAGTTAAACAAAGATTGGTTTGAAGTTCGCTTAACTCATATGACATACAAAAATGAGCGCTACCGTAAAGGTGAGCAAGTATTATTTGATGGTGAAACTAGCCGAACAGGTAAATTTTATGGTGTTGCGGTTAATTTAGATTTTGATAATTTATTTATACTAACAGAGCTAAATCGGTTGGATTTAAATGGCAACCTTGATACCTCAATGATTACCTTAGGCTACCGCTTTGATACCATCACTCCTTATGTTACCTATTCTCAATTTGAAGAAGATGCCGAGGATGGTGAACAACATGATACAACGTCGGTTGGCGTACGCTGGGATTTTCATTCCTCTGCGGCTTTTAAAGTCCAATTTGACAAAGTGAATGATGAATCCTTTGATTTGGCCGTTGCAGGTGATAGTGAGTCGATCACATTTGGCATTGATTTGGTATTTTAAGGAATAAGTTATGATATTGTTTAAAAAAGTATTCTTATCGCTTTTATTGCTTAGTTGTTACTCAGTAAATGCCGAGGTTGTTATTATTGTTCACCCATCAAACAGTAGTAGTTTTGATCAATCTGAAATTTCAAAGCTTTTTTTAGGGAAAGCGAAATCATTTTCCGATGGGAATCAAGCTGTGCCATTAAATCAAGATGAAAGCTCTGCAGCGCGTAAAGAGTTTGATAGTAATGTACTATCTAAATCGGGCAGCCAATTAAAAGCTTATTGGTCAAAATTGATTTTTACGGGTAAAGGGTCACCACCAAAAGAAGTAGGAAATGATGCAGATGTTATTGACTTAGTCAGTAAAAACCCAAGTATGATCGGCTATGTTGGGGCGGCCTCATTAACTGATTCAGTAAAATCAGTTGGAAAATTTTAAACGTTTATTTTGAGTGTATGTAAAATCGATTACATTAGGGGCTGTTGATATTTCAGGATTAAAATTTGTTCAATCTAGGGGCGATTTAATCGCGGCGCGAGGTTTGGAATCGAGTGGGGTAAGTAAAAATCGAGCAAAGCTTCCGCGTCCTGCTAACGCCCCTTACCTACATCCGTGTAGGTAACAAAGAGTTAATCGCCTCTAGGAAGAACCCTTTGGGCAGCGCATGTTTAACCTCAAAAGATAAATAGGCCCTAAACCTGTAATCGATTTTTTATTAGCAGATACTTACCTGAACTCGGGTTAATTATCTACTAACGTATTGATTTAATAATATAAAAATTCACTCAACTCTCCAATCGGAGATTTTCAGGGATAACAAGGCGAATTTACGCGTCGAATGCCTATTTCAAGTAAATTCAACGTAGTTAGCGTTGAAAATAGCCACTGGAGATAGATTTATTATCCCGAGTTTTGGTTACTTAGGCTATCACTAAAAACCCGATAAAAGCACACGCTGCTGCGATGAACGTATAGGGTAATTGTGTAACCGCATGGCTAATTAAGTTACAGCCTGAGCCTTGTGCCGCAAGGACTGTTGAGTCTGAGTAAAAACAGGCTTGGCTACCAAATGATGATGCTGATAGCAGCGCACCAATTACCAGCGGAATATTCGCGTCAACCGCGACAGCTAACGGCATTACAATCGGAATAGTGACCGCAAAAATACCCCAGCTTGAGCCAGTAGCAAACGCCAGTACTGCCATCGCTAAAAACACCACCGCAGGTAAATAGTCCGCGGTCATAAATGGGCTGAGTGAGTCAATAACAAACTGCGGTAGCAATAGTTTATCGCACACGTCTTTAAAAATAAACGCGGCAATTACAGTGGCAATTGCTGGGATCATGCTTTTAAAACCATCAAGCATTTTTTCGATCATTTCAGCAAAGGGCATTAATTTTTGCAGCATATAAATAGGGATTGTCACTGCAAATGTAGCTAATAGCCCTTTGTATACGTCAATATCGAAATACACAGTAAAGGCAACGAGCAATAAGATTGGCAATAAAAAGTTGTACAGTTTGCCGTGGTTATCTGCGCTTTCAAAGCTTTCTTCTACTGCTTTAACTGCGTATTCGTCAGCAGTTTGTACTTCGTTATATTGTGCCGGGTCTACTTGTGCCTGCTCTTGCATGGCTAATTGCTGTGCTTTTTTCATCGGCCCAAATAATGGAATAACACCCAGCACGACTAAGGGCACTAGCAATACCGCAAACCAGGCATACAGCATGTAAGGAATGGCTTGCATATACACAGCAATCCCTTGGCCTTCACTAGCAATATTGTTATCAACCAACAAGCCACCAAAAAAGACCGCCCAGGTAGATAAAGGTACGAGTACACAAATTGGCGCAGCGGTAGAGTCAACCACATAAGCGAGCATTTCACGGCTGATTTTAAATTTATCGGTAATGCGCTTCATGGTTTCACCCACGGTAAGTGCATTGAGGTAATCGTCGATAAAAATCACGATACCGAGGATAAAAGTCATCATTAATGATGAACGCGGGCCTTTACAAAAACGCAGTGCAAAGCTGCCAAATGCGGCTGCGCCACCAGTACGCACCAATAATGCGATTAACGCACCAAAGCCACCACACACTAAAATAAGCCAGCCAATGGTTTCATCGACCATCACTTTTAAAGACGCAGCCGCAAAATTACTTAACATCGCAACAGGATCAAGCATGGCAAGGCCAACTAAGGAACCCATAAGTAGAGATAAAATAGGACGGCGTAAAATGATCGCCAATATCACCACCACAATGGGTGGCACAAGACTTAGCGCAGAAGGTTCAAGCATTTAAGTATTCACAAAATAAAAAGTACTTGAGTGATTGGCCCAAGTGACTTAACAAAAACAAAGAATGTTAGCTCAAAGGCTTATATTCCAAGTCACTGCTTTTGCACGCAAATGTCACTTATAAATACAGTGAAGTGCGTTGGCTTATCGCCAGACGGTGCAGAGGGTGCACCGCTATTGTTGTGCCGATAAAAACATCAGCGAGAAAATAAGCTTGAATAAGGTTTTAGTCAACTAAAAAATATTATAGTTATGCCGTACTTTTAAATATTTAACGCTCATGCGTACATATTTAGTTTTATTCGATCGCAGGTTAAATGCGTAATTTATAGAGCAACAGAGTTAATGGTTATCAAGCTCATCAAGCAAATTCATCACGCGCTCACTAGCAGCTTCCATTTTATTTATATGTTTGATTGCTTTACTTCTTTCACCGTTATGTATTAGTACTAACGCTTCAACACCATTACGGTGTACCTCGCGGTGTGGCTCTTCAAGTTGTTTAAAAGCATTAAGTTTTTTGAAGTTCTGAGCTTGTTCAGAGTTATACCATTTCCCTAAGCGGCACATTGTGTGATCTGTAAAGTCGTCGATTGATTTTTTACTAGTACCGTTTGCAACAGCATAAACATCGCCTTTCCAAACTATATGGTCTAGCTTAACGGTTTGAATAAATGAGCGCGTTGCAGCACTCGTAATAGTGTCTTTCATTTTGGTGCAGTGACTGATAATTGCACTGTAATCGTTATTTAAAGAATCGAAATTGGTAGAAAGCTGGGCATTATTTTGTTGAATATCTGAAACTGACTCTACGGTTTCACCTGTTTTAGCAATAATTTCTTTAACCAGTTCAGACACTTCCTGTGCAGATTGATTTGTATTAGTGGCAAGTGTTCTAACTTCATCAGCAACCACACTAAAGCCTCTACCAGCTTCACCTGCACGTGCAGCTTCAATTGCTGCATTTAAAGCTAGTAGATTTGTTTGATCTGAAATTTTCGAAATGGTAACTACAAACGTATTTATGCTATCAGCCATACTTGAAAGGCCTGAAATGTTTTCGGTCATACTTCCCATTTTTTTTGCCATAATTTCCATTTCATGAACAATATGCTTAAGTGAAACATTTGAGTTATCAAGTAGTTCATTGATTTGGTAGCTAACTTTACTTTCTTCATCAATGGTTAAATACGACTCTAAAACGGTTTGACGAACTCCTTCAATTTGAGTGATACAATCAATAGAGCTTGTAAGTAAGCTTTCTTGAAATACTTGTATGTCGTTTTTTCTTTGATCATTAAGCTGTGTTTGTAAATGCTGCTTTTCATCAAAGAGGGTTTTGTTTTTCGCTTTTAATGTTTCGATCTCCTTTACTAGCGCATCATTTTGATTTTTTATTGATAAATACGTTTTACTCGAGACGAACATGCAGCTTTCCTGTCTTTTTTATTAAAAGAGAATTTAAAGTTAACTAATCTGGATTCTAAACGGCTTTGCTGAATTAGGCAAAAATGTTGTTATTTATTTAATAGCAAATTCTTTGGTGAAACGCCAAAATATTGCTTAAATAAACGGCTAAAATGGCTGGGGTTCGTAAAACCAATATCATAGCAAACTTTGCTTATTTGTTGCCCTGATAGCAGAAGTTGACGCGCTTTTTTTAATCTAAGTTGTTGTTGATATGCAGCAGGGCTTTGCCCAAAGGCCAGTTTGAATTGTTGATAAAACTTACTACGGCTCATGCACGCTATTTTACAGATCGTATCAATATCGAGTGTTTGATTAAGATGCTCTTTCATAAAATACAGTGCATCAGTTAATGGACATGGAGCAGCATGTTGGCAATTAGCGAGTAATAAATCACGGCTTTGTTGCTGTAGCAGGCGGGTGATTAATTCATTGACGGATAAATCAATTAAGTAATGACGATCTTGCTCGTTTTCACTGAATAGACCAATCATACGCTCCAGTAATTGTTGAGTTTGTTGATTGTGCTGTGCGTGCACTAGGTTAGGTATGTACTGAAAAAAGTCATCACTGCTTATTTGTTGTTGCATATTAAGTGCATCAGCCACTTGGCTAATTTTATCGCAGCTTATTTCAATAGCTAAACAAGTCGTGGGCTGCTGCATTGATGCCTGTGGAAAATCAATTAATACACCTTGCTCGGGGGCGAGTACAAATGATTGTTGAGGTAAAAATTCTTTATGGTAGTCACTATCAGCAACATGCATCACTTTTTTACCACTAATCATCCCGCAAAACAGTAGTTCACTTGAGTGTAGGGCAACTTTCTGTGCATCTTGGTAGGTATCGTAAATACTGAGTTCGGCATTTTCTGCTGCAAAGGTGACTTTATTTTCAATAAGCACATCAACTGCTTGGCGTTTTCTCGTGAGGTTGCTCGTTGGTAGTGATGCAGTCATTTTATCTCCTTTAAACAATGGACGCACAGACATGTTTTTTGGACAGCTAATCAAGTTTTTAAGCTTCTTATAGGCTAATGTCAACAGGTGGCGGATAAATAAACAACAACTACTCGCTGGACGTTAATTAACCCAGGTTAAGTCAAACTCAACAATTTGAACAGGAATCACACAATGATTTATGCAAACCCCGGTGCTGATGGCGCACTCATTAATTTTAAACCTCAATACGGTAACTACATTGGCGGACAATGGGTTGAGCCTGTAAACGGCCAATACTTTGATAATATAAGCCCTGTAAATGGTAAAGTGTTTTGCCAAATTCCACGCTCAGATAAAGCCGATATTGAATTGGCTCTTGATAAAGCACACGCAGCAAAAGCGTCGTGGGGAACAACCTCAGTGACTATACGCAGCAACATACTATTAAAAATAGCTGATCGGATAGAGCAAAACCTTGAGTTACTGGCCGTGGCCGAAACATGGGATAACGGCAAAGCGATTCGTGAAACACTCGCAGCAGATATTCCATTAGCAGCTGATCACTTTCGTTATTTTGCAGGCTGTATTCGCGCACAAGAAGGCAGTATTGGTGAGATTGACGAGACCACAGTCGCTTATCACTTTCATGAACCTCTTGGTGTGGTTGGGCAAATTATTCCGTGGAACTTCCCTATTTTAATGGCTGCGTGGAAGTTAGCGCCAGCGCTTGCGGCGGGTAACTGTGTGATTTTAAAGCCGGCAGAGCAAACACCGGCTTCAATTTTAGTGTTAATGGAACTTATCGGCGATTTACTACCTGCAGGCGTTCTAAACGTTGTTAACGGCTTTGGTAAAGAAGCCGGCGAAGCTCTGGCGACGAGCACCCGTATTGCTAAAATTGCCTTTACGGGCTCAACTCCAGTTGGCTCGCATATCTTAAAATGCGCAGCTGATAATATCATTCCATCATCTGTTGAACTTGGTGGTAAATCACCGAACATATTTTTTAATGACGTAATGGAAAAAGATGATTCATTCTTAAGTAAAGCAATAGAAGGCGCGGTACTTGCGTACTTCAACCAAGGTGAAGTGTGTACTTGCCCATCGCGTTTGTTTATTCAAGAAGATATTTACGAGCAATTTATAGAACGTATTTTAGCGCGTACTTTGCAAATCAAACGGGGTAATCCACTTGATAGCGAAACCATGGTGGGTGCACAAGCTTCAAAAGCACAGTTTGATAAAATCCTTAGCTATATCGAAATTGGTAAAAAAGAAGGCGCAGAAGTACTCACCGGTGGCAATATTGAGCAATTAAGTGACGAGTTAAACGGTGGCTACTATATTCAGCCAACCTTGCTTAAAGGCACTAACGATATGCGGGTATTTCAAGAAGAAATTTTTGGCCCAGTTATTTCAATGTCGACCTTTAAAGATGAAGCTGAAGCGCTGGAGTTAGCCAATAGCTCAGAGTTTGGTTTAGGCGCAGGGGTGTGGAGCCGCAACATGAACCGTGCCTATCACTTTGGCCGTAAGATAGAGGCAGGGCGCGTATGGACTAACTGTTATCACATGTACCCAGCTCACGCTGCTTTTGGCGGCTATAAAAAGTCAGGCATCGGCCGCGAAACCCACAAACTCGCGCTTGATCATTACCAACAAACTAAAAACTTGTTAGTAAGTTACAGCGAAGATCCGCTTGGCTTTTTTTAAAAAGTGCATAAGAACAACTAATTAAGTAAAGCGCGGCTCTTAGCTGCGCTTTTTGCTATATTAAAGTACTTAAGGTTAAATACTCATTAAAGGTTCAAAAGTGATTTTGGAATGAGTTAATTGCACCGAAGTTGTGCCGCTTACTAAGGAGATGGAATGAAAATTTTAACAAATATATGCTCAGATAATTTACCAGAAAGTAAAAAATTCTATGTAGAATTACTTGGTTTTATTGTTAAATATGAGAGTGATTGGTATGTACAACTTTGCTCGCCAGACGATCATTCAATTGAATATGGTATTATTCAAAAGGATCACTCCTTAGTGCCAAAAAAGTTCCAACAGTCGCCAACAGGTATGTACGTTACTTTTGTTGTGGCAGATGTTGATAGCACTTATGAAAAAGCGCTGTGTATGAAGATACCTATTTTGCAAGCGCCTCATAATGAATTTTACGGGCAGCGTCGCTTTTTAATTGAAGATCCTAATGGTTGTCTAATTGATATTTGCTCGCCATGGGAGACTCTATAAAAGCGTAACCTTTACGCATATACGAAAGTAAACGAGCGTATTAATCTACGTTGGAGCGATAATATGAATCAACTAACTGAACAAACAATAGCATGCCCATATTGTGGCGAGAGTATTGATGTGCTGCTCGACCCAACAGATGTTGATCAGCAATATATTGAAGATTGTCAGGTTTGTTGTAAGCCCATTAACTTTTTGGTTTTTGAAAATATGGATGAAGACTTAAGTGTGACAGTGTCTAGTGAGGACGAAAACTATTAAAAGATTAGGCACCCGATAATAAATAAAAAAAACACAGCTAAATATACTGAGTGGAGCCAGTTTTCGTTGCGATTTTTGAGGTAAGCGTTGCGCATTTTCCATTTATCTTCATGGGTCAAAGTGTGAAAGCAGCGCTCACACTATTTAGCACTGAATTCTTCCCAATAACCACATTGCGTACAGGCATATCTCTTTTTTAAATTTGGTCCAAGGTTACTATTGTGCTTAAACATTTTTTATCACAGCCTTTGATAATTTAAACAATGGATTTAAAACGCATACTGGTAAATATCTCCTTGGAGTGCCTTCAACCGAACCCAATAAATATACTGTTGATCAGGCGATATTGTATATTGATGGATAAAATCATTCGTTTTTGGCAACAGCAATTGTTCAGTGTGTGTGTCAATATTATATGCCCATACACCGGTTTCTTGTCTGTAGAAATACAGCTGGTTATTGATGATTTGCCAATTTAACCAATTAATACGATTAAAGTCTTTAATTATCAGCTCTTCATTTGGATGGTCTAATTTTTTTCGCCATAAGCCATCGACCGTAAATTTAGAGTAATACAGGTATTCACCAATTATTCTGCCACTGTAACCACCATTTACGGTAAGTTGCGTGTGTTGGCCACTACTTCTTTGGTAGTGCCATAGTTGCCAATTACCAGAAGAGTTGCCACTGTAAATAACATTATTATTCGCATCGTAATTGGCAACATAGCTATTTTTTGATTCAGTGAAAACGTGCTGATACGTGTTTTCATCAATATTTAATTCATATATATCACCATGCTTGCTAAACAGCACACGCTTACCATCATCTGAAAGCTCATAGCGAACAAACTGTAATTCAAACGGTAAATCAACATTAATTAGTTGGGCGTTGTCACCTTTTATTCTCCACCAATGATGGCTTTTATAGCGTGTTGATAAAATAAGTTGTGTGTCAGCTTTCATTCGAGGTAATAATTCTGTTCGAGCGCTTTGTTGCCATGTAATGTGTGTTTTTTGTTTAATATTATACTTTGCAATGTCACTTACAGCGTTGAGATTACTGATCAATAGAGAAGGGCCATTATCACTTTGCAAAAGAGCCAATGAGTTAATTTTAAAGTCTAATTTTTTAAGTAATGAGTAGTGGCTGTTAGCGGTTTTTAGAGTGTACAGGCTTGCACTATCAGCAATAATTAAATCGTTATTATTAGGGTGCCATAGCAGGTTATTTATTCGCAAATCAACAGTGTGCTCTGTTAAGACATGATCATCGTTGATGATAATAATATGAGATTGGTTATCATTTATATAACGAAGAACGGCAAGCTGATTGGTATGACGGTTGTAATTAAAATTAAAATCACCTTTGGTGTTATTTTTGCTGGTGGGGTTGGTTATTTGTTTTAACCTGCCTGTATTTACGTTATAGCTAAATACCTGGTACGGATGCGATTTACTAAAGCGCTTAGTAAAGTAAAAGGTGTTATTTTCTCCCCATACTAATGATGTTGGTATTTCATCACAGGTAAATAAAGGCTGCTGCTTTTGTGTTGCGACATAATAAATAGCAATCGAACACTGTTTATCAATGTTCGTTGCATAAACAAGTTGCGTTCCTTTGGCGTTAATGGTGGCGAGTGAATCTGTTAATACTCTCTTTTTTGAATGTGTTTTTGTATCATATAAATACACTGCTTGGTTATTATTTTCATCTAGGTGATGAAATAGAATGTGTTGGCCAGAATCCGTTGTAGATAGTTTATACTCCGATCCGTTGAGTGCAATTAATGGGGCGCTAATAAGTGATAGCGTGTTTGAATGAGTAAAACTATCTGGTTTAATAAAATAACTAATAAGCGCCACTAAAAAGAGTAAAATGAAGGTAATAACGCAGCTTACTTTTATGAAAAACCATGTGCTTTTTTTATTTTCAGTAGCGGTAATTTCATTTAATACGGGCTCAATAGGGTCTTTGCTCAAACCTTCAAGACAAGCAATGAGCCGGTAACCTTGAGTTGGTACTGTTTCAATAATGTTTTCATCGGTTAATGCAGCAAAATGCCCACGTAATAAAGACACGGTTCTGTTTATTGCGCCTTCACCTACAACACGGTTGTTCCATACTTTTTCTATGAGTTGATCACGACTGACAATTTGCCCATTAGCTGCCAATAAAGCTGTTAAAAAGTTAAATACTTTAGGTTCAAGATTGCGACTTTGAGTGCCCTTTACCAATGTTCGCTGGTTTGCATCAAACATTACACTTGCAATGTGTACCGTCATACTAATCTCTATCATATTGAAATAACTTTATATTTTAAAACATAACACAAACATAACAAAAACATAAGCTCGAACTATGTGAGCTGATGTAAATACATGATTTGCTAAGCTTCCATGTTTAATAAGAGTAAAAAAAATGCGTAGTTATCTATATTGTTTATTAAAAATAGTCGCTATAACATGGCTATTATCAGGTTGTAATGGCACCGACAATAAATCGGCTTCTCCTGTATCTAAGCCACCAGAGAGCGATGTAAATAAAACAAATTTAAATGGGCGAAGTTATTACCTTTCACTGCCAGCTAAAAACTTTGACTCAAAAAAAGCCTATAAATTACTATTGGCTTTTCATGGCTCCGGACAAGGGGCACAAAGCATGCGTAGTATGTCGGCTCTTGAATCTGCATCAGACAATTATATTGTTGTTTATCCGCAATCAAAGGTTGAAGAATGGAATGAAGGGTGTGATTGCAATAAGCCACACCGGCTCGGAATTGATGATTTAGGTTTTGTAGATGAGGTTGTTGCAGATGTTAAAACAAAATACAACATCATAGATGATGAACTTTATGCTGTTGGATTTTCTCAAGGGGGGCTTTTTGCACAAAATTTAATGTGTAATAGTGACTTACAGTTTAACGCGATAGCGTCGGTTGCATCGCCAATGTCGGTGCAATTATCACAAAGCTGCTACATTGAAAATAATACACACTATATGATGGTGCATGGTAAAAATGACAAAACATTGCCCTATTATGGTCTAACTCATTCAAACTTTGGGCTTATAGCTAGTGAATATGCAATAGAACTTATTGCTAAAGAAAACGATATAGAGTCGCCAGTCGAAGTTGAAAAAACCAATGCAACGACCAAATATGTATATAAAAATGACATACACATTAATCAGTTAGTGGCTATTGAAGGCGGAGGACATAGTTGGGGTTTTACTGGCTTTAATACCACTGAGGAAGTGATCAGTTTTTTTGATTCAGTCAGCCTAAATAAGCTAGATATTCACTCAAGTTTATACCGTGTTGGCACGCAGCCAAATAAAGATGTGCATGTACGCAGTATGGGCCTAGAGCATAGCGGCCCTGCCATTATTTTACTCTCAGGGTTTAATAAAAACTTTCATAGTGACAGTGCATGGTTTTCATTGTTGCAGCCGTTAATTGCAAAAACGCATCGCGTACATGTTATAGAGCGCTTTGGTAATGGGTTTAGCAGTGATGTAGATCAACCATCATATGCATCGTTTGTGTCTGCATTAGATAAAACCCTTAATATACTCAACGAAGATGAGCTAATAGTGGTGAGCTTTGCAAGCGCAAATATTTTGGCTCATTTGTGGCAAGTGTCTCCAGATTCACACGCGTCAGCCAATCTTAAAGGCATGCTCTGGGTTGATCCTGATATTTTACTCCCTCATTCAATCAGTCTATATCAAGACTGGCCAGTATCGTGGTACAGAGAAGTTGGGGGCGATCTTATTGAACATATACAGCAGGGTAATTGGACCGAAAGAACATTGGGTAAGTTAGCCGCTGAACGCGAAGAAATGAATGCACTTATTCCTATCAATTATCAAAATGATATGAATTGGCCGTATTTTGATCTCATTAGTCAAGGCAGAGCACAAATTGATAAACAAGTAACCCGGGCAAAAGAAATCATGAATTACCATGATGACTTAGCCAGCGTGCTCAACAGTGATATAGCCACCTCAGTGCCTATTACAGTCATAGATACTGACTTTGAGTCGCATGATATTGCAAACGCAGAGCCCGAGTATGTTGATGGCCTCATTAAATGGCAGCAAGAAGGAACACAATGGAGTCACTTGATCAGTGAGCAATCAGGCGGTCAATATGTGCCATTGAACAACAGCGATCATATGGCTGTATTTCAGCACCCGGATGAAATTATAAAAGCGATAATTAACCTAAATAATCAATGATTTAGAAAAAATTAGTTTTTAATTACCCTAGCCAGATGGCTAGGGTTTATGCATGCTTGCTGATGGGTTTAAAAGTTATCACATGCTTTTTTACTACAAAAAAGCAGAGAATATAATTGAGGTAAAAATAGGGTTGTAAGGTTGTTTGTTTTTCTGAATTAATGTGGTTGACTTGTTACTAAAATGTGGTTTTATTGTGTTTTCCATACAAAGAGATGATTGTAGATGTTAAATAAAAGTAATAACATCCGCCTGTCATTTTTTAAGGAAAAGCAAAGATGACACCCACCCTAAAGTTTGATAATTGAATTCAAGAAGAGATAAGTTTTTAGCCCAAAAGAGTAAACTTAGTAGCGCAGTTTTATTTGCTCAATTAAAGTGGCTGTCCAGTTTATTTTTTCTAATCCCCCAGCTGAATCATTAACAGAAAATGAAACTCTAGAACGAGTTAGGCAAGGTGCTATCAATATTGATACTGGCACGGCTAGGGCGCTATCAGGCCCAGCTTCACCCATTCAAGGTGAAATCCTTGCAGCTATGGGTAATAATGCTCGATTGATGACTCAAACTGCTCTTGGCGAATTTGTAGTTGCTGTTAGGCGTAATGGTAGACCAGACGTGATAGCAAATGCTTCCGCGTTTTTATCAACGGTCAGCGCTATTCCGGACATGCCATTTATAAGAGTTATGAACTTGCTCCCTGAATTCGGGGAGGAGTGTTTTCTAGTCAACGTAATAACTTGATAATGAATTATTAACTGAGTATAGACGCTATTTTTTAGACTGTAAGCAATTGCAAGCGAAGAACAGCCCAGAAAAGCAAGTTGGTCAGATTTATATGCTAGCAGCCAAAAATAAAGACATACAAAGGGGTCAAGTTCATTACTTCATAAATCTTATTCTGCTGAGCATGCATCGTCAGCATTAGATAAGCTATTACAGAACATTTTTACTAGGTAATATCAAGCAAGCGATCTGACCACCCTTCTCTCTTAAAACAAAATAATAAGCTTGGCGGTTTGAAATAGTACTCCTATCCAACCAACTATAAATGCAGCATCTTCAAGTAAACCGACTTTTTTGTACTCTGACGCGTCATTTAAGAAAACTTCGCCAAACGGTTTTGTATAAATAATCAATGACATCCAAACGCCAGGCCAAATAACAATACCTAACAACCTAGAGGTGTTATATTCGACGCTATACACTTGCCCGATAAAGATCCCAACGGCTAAAAAGATACCAATTAATTTAGCCACTTTCCATTTTTCGAGATTATCAGAAAAAGTCATCTCATACTCTCTTGTTGAATAAAACTGCCCAATACAACTTGGCAATAAAAATAATATTGCTGCAAAAATTAACACATTTCTAGATCCTAAAATATATAACGAGCCTGTAGAATAACTCGTGTTTAATTTATTGATGGTTCAACCATAACTGAGTTCCTATTTTGGTTCAATCGGTTACTTCAGTTTCAAAATAAGATGGGTGCTTGAGATGGTTACTCCAATCGGCATCAAATGTGCGCACTCGACGCACAACGAGTCTCTGTCAGGGTCAAGCTATCAGGGTCACCCATTAGAAAGTTCCGGTCAAGCAGGCTGCTGTGTTTTCTTGATCTTTTTATTCAAAAAACCAAGTGTTGTTACTTTTTAAACTCACTTTAAATATGACTATGCATCCAGTAATGACGTCGATTGGTGTGAATATGCACCAGTCACCCACCCGAATTCAGGTTCCAAGTGCACCAAACCTTAAATCACTAATTAATAAAGACTTCTTCAGCTGTCTGATAATTTAGTATTTTCCTTGGGCGAGTATTAATTTTCATTACAACCTCTTGGAGTTGTTCATTAGTTATAGTTGAAAAATCAGTTTTCTTTGGGAAATAACGCCTGATCAGACCGTTTGTATGTTCATTTGTTCCTCGTTGCCACGAACAATAAGGATCAGCAAAATAAATAATAAAA
>NZ_LHPH01000028.1:0-66554 GCF_001298125.1 Pseudoalteromonas porphyrae
GCAAACGAAGGCAACACTGGTTGCGTGCTTAGCTCATATACGCCGTAAGTTCATCGAGGCCAAAGGCAATAATAAAAAAACCGTTAAAGCGGATGTAGCACTTAACCTTATTCGCAAACTCTATGGTATTGAGCAAGCCATCAAAGGTAAATCGGTCAGTGAAAAATTCACCGTTAGGCAGCAAAAAGCCAAACCAATCGTTGATGAATTGTATCAATGGTTACTCAAACACAAAGATAAAATCCCTCCCCAAATGGCGCTAGGGAAAGCAATTACCTATGCGATAAACCAGTTTGAGAAATTCAGGCGTTACCTCGATGATGGCAGGCTCAGTATTGATAATAACCGAGCAGAGCGAGCCATAAAACCGTTCGTAATAGGGCGTAAAAACTGGCTGTTCTCAAATACCTGCAATGGCGCGCATGCCAGCGCCATACTCTATAGTCTTGTTGAAACCGCAAAGGCAAATGATCTTGTAGTGCATGACTACATCTCAACGTGCTTGCAACATATTGCAGAGCAGCCCGGTGACCTTGAACCGCTATTACCTTGGAATATTAAGCAAGGCTAGGTGTCGTTAGCTATACGCTTACGAATAACTGCCCATTTAATTATCCAAACAAAAAAGCCATAAGCTCAAAGCAACTCAAGGCTGCTTAAAACTTATGGCTTATAACTTATAACTGACGGCTGACAGCTAAACCTTAAACTTATCTATCGCTTTATGAAGTACACGCGCTTGTTCAGAGACTTCTTCACTTGTTTGTGCATTGGTCACTGAATGGGCCGATGCATCTTCAGCAATATCACGTATCCGTACCACGTTTTTATTTACTTCTGAGGCGACTTGGCTTTGCTCATCAATTGCCGTTGCTATATGCGTACTCATATCCATAATCGTTTGTACATCTTCAGTAATCGAGCTCAGTAACTCACCCGCTTTAGTCGCTTGTGCTGCGCTTTCTCCACCTTGTGTACGGCATTGTTGCATGATGCTAACCACTTCTTGAGTGCGCTCTTGTAACGTTGAAATAATACTTTCTATTTCTTGCGTTGAGCTTTGAGTACGTTGCGCCAACGAACGAACTTCATCTGCAACTACAGCAAAGCCTCGCCCTTGCTCACCCGCACGAGCAGCCTCAATTGCGGCATTTAATGCCAATAGATTAGTTTGCTCAGCTATCGCTCGAATTACATCAAGTACAGACCCTATAGTCTCACCATCTTTTTCAAGCTGTGATACAACACTAGAGGCTTTACCTAAAGATTCAGATAATTGATTAATATGATTAACTGTTGATTCAACTTCACGGCGGCCTTGCTGAGCACTCACATTCGTTGATTCAGCTTTTTTAGCTGCGGCTTCTGTATTATGTGAAATATCTTGAATGGTTGCCTGCATTTCAGTTGCAGCGGTTGCCACCATATCAGCTTCATGAAGTTGTTCTTGCATACCTGAACTTGTTGCCGCAGTTGTTTCTGATAAATGCTCTGTTGCTACATTAAGCGTTTTTAGCGCCGTATTAACTTCATAAATAAGTTTTTTAAAGTCGCTAATCAAACTATTAAAGTCAATTGTCATCGTGGTTACTTCATCCTTTCCTATCTGCTCAATAGTAAGGCTTAAATCATTGTTACGACGAATCTCATTAATTGTATGATAAACCCGTTCAATAGGAATAATGATAGATTTGCTTGTAAAGTAAACGAGCGCCATTACGATTATACTGGCAAAAATAAATATAATAATTGCAAACATCTGCGCATCACTGGCTTGTTTTTCAACTTGCAGCTTTATATCGCTGGTAATTTTAGAGACAACCGCATCACTTTCTTTTACGCTTGACTTCATTTTACCTAATGCACCTGAATTTAAATCAAGGCCTAAAGCAACTTGCGCTTTAACTAGTGCATCAAACTTAGTTTGGTAACTACCAAGTAAGTTTGTTAGCTGACTTTGGTAACCACTATCAAAGCCTGCTTGAGCTATTTTTTTATTCAGTAACTCAGTAATATCATTAAACTTATCAAGATACTTAATATCAAAGCGTAGCATAAAGTCTTTTTCTGAACGGCGCAGCTGCAACATTAGCGAAAGAAGTTCGTAGTTTTCACGCTCTTTCAATAGCGTCTCTACTTGATGCACGGCACCGCGCAACTCACCATAAAGGGCATCTTTTGGGTGTAAACCAATTTCTCTTTGTAACACTACAACTGTATTAAAATCTTGGTAATATCGCTCAGCTAATATTTTAAATTGATCGACTTCTTTATTTGGTACACCTAACTCATCAGTAACTGCTTTAAGCTTTGATATCTTAGCTTCAAGTTGTTGGTATTCATTTTCGAATAGCGCCAAGTCCTCCTCTTGCTTATAGAATAAAAAGTTCTTCTCAAACTTTCTCATAGATAGTTCGTGGATATCTAGCTCTTCAGCGTATTGAATTGTTTCATTTAACTTAAGCATAATGCGTGCTTCATAAATGATAACAAATAACATTACGATCATAGCTAAACCAACGACTACCGCATTGAATTGCAAGCGACGTTTAATCGTCAAATTTTGAAGTAAACTCATTAACAACAGCCCTTAAATTAGTCTCACCATATAGTATAGTTAAATAATATTTTCTTCGCGCATATTATCTAACAATTTATAGATAATTTAAGTCAGTTGCCTTATTTAAGCACCAAAAGTCCTCAACTGACTCCTGACCACAATGATCTATGAAGTTGGTGTGTACTTCCCCACTGCCGAGCCGTTAACCACTCAATCAACGGTTGCGGATCGCTTGGGAAATTAATTAACCTTTTGCTTTCACTATTAATCCAATCATCTAATGCATAAGGATTTAAATACCTCATTACATGAGCCGCTTTCATAGCAAGTAACGTTTGTGCATTCGCATCTTGCTCAAATTGACCAGCTAATGGCTTTAACAATAATTTTTTACCTAATTTAAGCGCTTCACTTGACAGTTCAAAACCAGCATTAGCAATTACGCCACTTGCGTTAGCTAAATCGTTTAAAAACCCCTGGCGTGATAACCCTCTCAAATGAATGTGAGAGCAAGACTCATTGCTTGCATTGGGGTGGTAACAGTAAAATTCTTTTTCAGGAAAATCTTTTAGATAATCGACCACGCTAGTCAGATTTTCAAAAGGTAAATACACCAACACTTTATTATCGACACTTACAGGATTTTCATGAGGATGATTAGCAATAAAAGGTGGAATAATATTATCGGCAAATGGCTGCCAATGGACCCCTAAGTAAATATCTGCTGGGGCATAACACTTAATTAATGAACGATGGAATAGCCCGTGTCTAAACATTGGCACCTTTGGTGATAAAAAGGCAGCTTGATGACTCATGCCAATAACAGGTACGCCTTGGCGCTTTGCAGCCCAAGCAGTGATAGGTTCAAAATCATTAAAAACAAAATCATAACCAGATAAGTCCAACTGCTTTATATCAGACAACAATTTACACATTCGCGCATTTTTAATTGTACGATAACTATTTATTTGGCCATTTTGTGTTGAGAAAGATAACCCGCGAAAGCTGCGATAGTTAGTGAATGCCTCCATATCAAAATAATTTTCCTGAGCTCGTCCTGAAAAAACATAATCAACGTCAATATTCATACTACTAAATGCGTTTGCCATCACGCGAGCTCGTGTTATGTGGCCGTTTCCAGTTCCCTGAATACCGTACAATACCCTCATAAATAACCCACCACTAGTATGGCTGCCAAACCACAACTTGAACCTATTAACCCTCCCAGTACAACATCGGCAGGAAAATGAACACCTAGCACAACTCGGGATGCAGCAACGCCTACCGCCCATAAAAACCACACAACGCTTAATTGTGGAAAATATTGAGCAAGAATTATTGCCACTAAAAAAGCCCCCGCACTATGGCCTGATGGCAAACTAAATTTGTCACCCGGCACAATATACGCGCCTTTCACTAAGCAATCACAAGGACGTACGCGTGCAAACCCATTTTTAGCGATATAGTAAATAGGACGCTCGATTAAAAAGCCCAGTAATAAAGTAACCGCCAACAGCTCTTGTTCGCTACCTAGCCAGCTAACAGCAAAAGCGATAACAAGATACAAGCCTCCGTTGCCACTTTTAGATAACCCTAATGCGGAATTTTTTAGCCATAAAGGGGAATTACCATTAAACAGCTTAAGAAATAAATTTTCATCCAGCTGCGCAACCTTCTTTAATATATTGTACTCACTCATTGCTTGCTCCTTTTTCATGCAAACCTGTGCACAATTTCAGCATAGGTGCTAGAAATAACAATTAGGTGAAAGTTTTAAGACACTAATATTGCTTTTACTGTTTTAGCGCATTATTTGTTTAAAAAGAGCGCTATTTACTGGTATTAAGTCGTTGTTATTGCGTTTCAGCAAGGTATACTGAAGTACAAGCTAACGTATCTTTAGAGGATAATAAAATGGATTACAGCACTTCAGATTTATGCGATCACTTTGCCGACGTGGTCGACGTGCTCGAACCTATGTTCATCAATTTTGGTGGCCGTCATAGCTTTGGTGGTCGCATCAAAACAGCTAAATGTTTTGAAAATAATGAACTGATCCGTGAGATACTCTCTCAAGAAGGCGAAGATCGCATATTGCTCATTGACGGTGGTGGTTCTACACGTCGGGCACTTATTGATATAGAGCTGGCAGAGTTAGCCACAGAAAATAACTGGCAAGGTATTGTTGTCTATGGTGCAGTGCGCCATGTTGACGAACTTGAAGAGATTAATTTAGGTATTCAAGCAATTGCATCTATCCCTGTCGCTGCTGATAGCGAAGGCGCTGGCGAAGATGGCATTGGCGTTAATTTCGCTGGCGTGTCTTTTTTCGATGATGATTATGTTTATGCAGATAGCACTGGTATTATTTTATCTGGTGAAGAACTTGAACTGGAAATCATAGAAGACTAAAAGTGACCGCCTACTTAAATATCTACGATGAAGCGACTGTTAAACCTTGGTGCAACAGTCGTGCAAATGAAAAAAAAGCATGGCAGTCAATCGCCCTCCTCGACACCCATGTTGACCCATTACAAGCGATGCAAGATGCCGCCCAATTTGGTATTCGTTATGTGCTCATTGGCATTTGTGAAGATATCGGTCCTCGCGCTAATGTAGGTAATGGTGGTGCGCAAGATGGCTGGCAAGCATTTGTTAAACGTTTCTTAAACCAACCCGACAACCAATTTTTAGCCAGTGATAAGGTATTACTTTTAGGCGAAGTTGATGTTGCCGATTTAACCCTTGCTGCATCAAGCTTAAGCAATCAACACCCAAGGCAACTTGAGCAATTACGTGACTTATGTGCCCAACTTGATCAGCGTGTTGAGCAAGTTTTAAGTTTAATATTTACAGCAGGTTTAGAGCCAATTGTTATTGGCGGTGGTCATAATAATTGCCTGGGTATTATTCGCGCATTAAGTAAACATAAAAATAACCCTATTAATGCGATTAATTTTGACCCTCATGCTGATTTTCGCGATTGCGAAGGTCGTCATAGTGGTAATGGCTTTCGTTATGCTTATCATGAACAACTCTTAAATAATTATCATATTATTGGTATGCACGAGCTAAAAAACAATCAAGCAATTATTGATGCTTTAGCTGCTGCCAACTTTAACTATGATAGCTATCAGTCACTGCAAGTAAGACGTGAAAAAACACTTAGCGATGCATGCCAACAAGCTTTGCAAAACTTAACAGATGCATCACTTGGTGTTGAAGTCGACCTTGATAGCATTTCATTAATGCCCGTCAGCGCGTATACCAATTGCGGTTTTAGTGTTAGCGACGCAGAACATTTTGTGCATTTAGCTGCTAGTCAAACAAATAGTCACTATTTACATCTATGTGAAGCAGCACCAAACCAGCACCCTAGTGGATTGCAAGCAGGTATTAACGATGCCGGACAAATCATTTGTGCACTAGCTAATGCGTATTTACAAGCGCGGGAAAATGTAAAAAGCGTTTAATGCTCAAGCTGCCATTGCTTTAACCATGTAATCATCCCTACACTGCTTAGCGGATGACTAAAGTAATAGCCTTGTGCAGCGTAAGCATTTAAACTTTTCACAAAATTGAGCTGCTCAATCGTTTCTACCCCTTCGCAAATCACTTTGGCATTCTGTTTATTATGCATTTCGACCATACCGCCAACTAAACTGCGAATATGACCTTGATGACTAAAGTCGGCAGTCAATGCTGGTGCAACCTTTACATACTCCACCGCTAAATTTGGTAATTTAGCTAACCAAACCGGGCTATCACCTAAACCATCAACGCATACCTTAATTCCAATACTATTAAGGCGTGCAACCATTGCTTTACCTTGATCATCTAAACTCATAAATAAATTTAACGGGCATTCAATTATCAAATCCCCAGGCTGAAGCTGGTGCTCAGTAAAAACATCATCAATAAAATCAATAAACTCTTCATTAAGCATTTCCGAACCAAACACGTTTATGCTCAAGGGTATCCTAATACCCTCCACACGCAGTGCCATTGCCAATTCTGCCGCACGTTCAATCACAAATGTAGCAAGTGGGAAAGCAAGCCCTGCTATACGTATGTCATCAATAAAACGGTGTGCTGATAGTATCCCTTGCTTTGGGTGTTGCCAGCGTAGTAACAGCTCTAAGAACTCAATTTTTTCATCTGTATTTCTTATCACTGGCTGAAAATAGAGCTCAAGCTCTCGTGCAAAGTCTATATTAGTCAACTCTTTTAAGCGCGCCTGCTGCTCTAGCTGCTCTATTTTCATTTGTTGGTGATAAGCAACTACCTGCTGTGGTTCTACACTATCAAGCGCTAAGTAACCACATGAGATAAGATTATCAAAATTACCTTCCTGTTCATCACAATCTACATAACTCGCACGTGCCTTCACTTCAATTGTACAATTTGCGACATTGAAAGGCTTTAGAGTCGCACCTAATATTTGACTAATTAGCTGTTCATGCAGGTGCTTTTGCTGTTCCAAATTACATATAAATGCGAAATTTAACCCACCTAAATGTGCTAACTTTTGGTCCCCACCTAAACTAACAACTTCATCCATATTCAAAAACTCTTTAATACGATTTGCCGATTGAGCTAATAATAAATCCCCAAAATCTCGTCCTATATGTTGATTTACTTCTTTAAACCCTTCTAAGCGAATAATTATTAATACACCGCGATAATGCTGTGGCTCACGCCACGCATAATAACTATTACGTAATTGCTTACAACTAGGAAGGCTCATTAACGGGGATGCTGCAGCAAAGCCTTCTTGCTCTAAGCTTTGTGTTTCGGTGCTGTGCGGTTCTAAATCTTGCTCATCAAAATAGCCAGATGCTGCCAGTATAATACTTGCCAATGTGACTAAAAATAAGGGTATGCCTAAAAGCAAATTAGCAGCAAATAATATTATGAATATTATTGCTGCGCAGTAACTTAGCGTGAGTAACGTTGAGTTATTTTGTTTAGATGCTTGCCATAAGTGAAGGCAAATGCTCAATGCTAACAACAATTCTAAATAAGGAAATGCAGCACTTAATATCGCTAGCGAAATAACCCCGTTGAGTATATAGCTAAATCGCAACTGCGATTTATTAACTACACACAAAGCGCAAACCATCGCCATCAATACCATACCGGCTAAAAAAACGGGTAACTGTGTATTGTTTAAAAAAGCGCTCCTTGCTGCGTATTCAAATCCAGTATTTGTTAATAGCGCAATTAAAGACATTGAGTAAGCACAACATTAAAATAGACTAATTAAGTCTACCCAATATCCACAGATTTAACAGTTTATTTACGCCTAATTGATAACTTAATTGCGCTGGGTGAGAAATTTGCCAATGTGCAATGTCAGCTCGTAGCCCTATTTTTAATTCACCACGGTCTTTTAAACCAAGTGCTTTAGCTCCATTGCACGTCACTCCAGCTAAAGTTTCCTCTGGCGTTAAACGAAATAATGTACACCCCATATTCATCATTAATTGCAAAGAACACAAGGGTGAGGTGCCCGGGTTAAAGTCTGTTGAAATAGCCATTGGTACATTGTATTGCTTTAATAACTCAATTGGCGGCTGCTTAGTTTCACGTAAAAAATAAAATGCGCCGGGTAATAAAACAGCCACAGTACCCGCTGCGGCCATAGCCTTTACTCCCGCTTCATCTAAATGCTCTATATGATCTGCCGATAAACCTTTAAATTCAGCAACAAGCTCTGTGCCATGTTGGTTAGATAACTGCTCGGCATGGCATTTTACAGGCAAACTATGTTTTTTTGCGGCTGTAAACACGCGACGTGTTTGCTCATTACTAAAACCAACATTTTCACAAAATACATCAACCGCATCAGCTAAATTAGCTGCAACAATCTGATCTAACATTTCGTTACACACCAAATCAATATACTCATCACTACGACCTTTATACTCAGGTGGTAATGCATGTGCCCCTAAAAAAGTGGTTTTTACATCAACGGGATGATTTTCACCAAGTAGGCGCGCTACTTCGAGAATTTTTACTTCATTTTCGCAGTCAAGTCCGTAGCCCGACTTGATTTCAATCGTAGTTACACCTTCAGCATAGAGTGCATTGAGGCGATCTTTCGCCAGCACAAATAACGCTTCATGGTCAGCCTCTCGTGTTGCCCTTACAGTGCTGGCAATACCACCACCTTGCGCGGCAATTTGCTCGTAACTAACACCTTGCAAACGCTGTTCGAACTCTTCAGCCCGTGAGCCAGCAAAGACTAAGTGAGTATGACAATCTATTAAACCGGGTGTTAGCCACTGCCCTTTAGCAGACACTGTCGGTGTAGCTAACACATCAAATGTTGGTAAGTCACTTTGCTTACCAAGCCATGCGATATGACCATCTTTAACCGCCAGCGCCGCATTTTCAATTGCACCATACGGTGCATCAATATTGCTATCCATAGTGGCTATATTGGCATCAGTGATCAGTAAGTCCCAGTCATTGCTGTTATCTGTCGCGGTTAATGTGGTCATATCGGTTCCTAAAATTCTTTTTTATTAGTCTAGCAAGCCATCTTGTATATACAAGATAAATATGTCATCTTATAGTTAATAGGTAATTTAAAAAGATTGTAAAAACTCTAATGACGACACCTAAATTCGCACAAATAAAGCAGTTTATTGTTGATAATATTCGATCCGGCGCATGGCAAGAAAACCAACGCGTGCCTTCAGAAAACGAATTAGCTGAACAATTTAGTGTCAGTCGGATGACAGCACGCCGAGCATTGAGTGAACTTACAGAAGCGGATATCCTCACTCGTAGCCAAGGTTTAGGTACGTTTGTTGCCAGCTTTAAATCACAATCATCATTGCTTGAAATTAAAAATATTGCAGATGAAGTTAAAGCCCGCAGCGGTAATTACAGTTGCACTGTGTTAGTACTTGAATCTATCAGCGCCGTTGCACCTATTGCCATTGCTTTAGGTGTTGAAGTAGATAGCCTAGTGTATCGCAGTGTATTGGTGCACAACGAAAATGATCAGCCGCTGCAAGTAGAAGAACGCTTTGTTAATCCTGCTTTGGCAAAAAGTTACCTACAACAAAATTTTACCGTATTAACGCCGCACGAATATTTATCGAGCGTTGCGCCGTTAACAGAAGCTCGCCACACAGTGGAAGCGATAATGCCCAACAGCGAAATGTGCCAATGGCTAAACTTATATCATGAAGAACCTTGCTTACAGGTTATACGCCGTACGTGGTCATCATCAGGCATTGTTAGCTTTGCACGTTTAGTGTCACCAGGGAGTAAATATCGCTTAGGTGGCCATTTAACATTTAAAAAATAAAATAATACACGAATCAAAAAGATGCGCTTAATTGCGTATTTTTTAAAACAAAATCAGTTGTATATACAACAGGAGCACTCCATGAACAACAGACTTGATGAATCTCGCGTTATCCGCGCGCCACATGGCGATAAGATCAGCGCTAAAAGCTGGCTCACAGAAGCCGCTAAGCGCATGTTAATGAACAACTTAGATCCAGAGGTTGCTGAGCACCCGCACTCGTTAGTGGTATACGGTGGCATTGGCCGAGCAGCGCGCGATTGGCCTTGTTTCGATAAAATAATCGAAACCCTCGACAGACTCGAAGACGACGAAACGTTACTCGTGCAATCAGGTAAACCAGTTGGGGTATTCAAAACTCACAGTAATGCACCACGGGTTTTAATTGCAAACTCAAACTTAGTGCCGCATTGGGCTAATTGGGAGCATTTTAACGAACTCGATAAACTTGGTTTGATGATGTACGGTCAAATGACTGCGGGCTCGTGGATTTACATAGGCTCACAGGGTATTGTACAAGGTACATACGAAACCTTTGTAGCGATGGCAAAACAACACTTTAATGGTAACGCCGCTGGAAAGTGGGTACTTACCGGTGGTTTAGGTGGCATGGGTGGTGCACAACCTCTTGCTGCAACCATGGCAGGATTTAGTGCTTTAGTTATCGAATGTGACGAAACTCGCATCGATTTTAGAATAAAAACCCGTTATGTTGATGTTAAAGCGACTGACTTAGATCATGCTCTTGAACTTATCAACGCTGCTTGCGCCAAAGGTGAAGCTCTATCTGTTGGTTTACTCGGTAACGCCGCTGACGTATTTAGTGAATTAGTTAAGCGTGGTATTACCCCTGATGTTGTAACCGATCAAACCTCAGCTCACGACCCACTCAATGGTTACTTACCACAAGGTTGGAGCATGGACCATGCTGCAAAAATGCGTGAGCAAGAACCACAAGCCGTGGTTAAAGCTGCAAAGCAATCTATGGCGGTGCAAGTAACTGCTATGTTGGCATTACAGCAAGCAGGCGCGGCAACCACTGATTATGGTAATAACATTCGCCAGATGGCGTTTGAAGAAGGCGTGACAAATGCCTTTGATTTCCCAGGTTTTGTGCCCGCTTATATTCGCCCATTATTTTGTGAAGGCATTGGCCCATTCCGCTGGGTTGCACTCTCTGGTGATCCAGAGGATATTTACAAAACTGATGCAAAAGTAAAAGAACTTATCCCAGACGATAAGCACTTACACAATTGGCTTGATATGGCCCGTGAGCGTATTCAATTTCAAGGCTTACCCGCGCGTATTTGCTGGGTTGGGCTAAAAGACAGAGCGCGTTTAGCTCTGGCGTTTAATGAAATGGTTAAAAATGGCGAACTAAAAGCACCGGTTGTAATTGGTCGCGACCATTTAGACTCAGGCTCGGTGGCCAGTCCAAACCGTGAAACCGAAGCAATGAAAGACGGCTCAGATGCTGTATCAGATTGGCCATTACTTAACGCATTGCTGAATACTGCAGGCGGTGCAACGTGGGTTTCTTTGCATCACGGTGGCGGGGTTGGTATGGGCTTTAGCCAGCATTCTGGTGTGGTTATTGTTGCCGATGGTACTGACGAAGCAGCTGCACGTATTGGCCGTGTATTATGGAACGACCCTGCAACAGGCGTAATGCGCCATGCTGATGCAGGTTACGATATTGCAATTAACTGTGCTACCGAGCAAGGCCTCGATCTACCAATGTTAAATAAGGAATAATCATGTTTGAACTTACTCTCACACCTGGCCAACTTGATTTAGCGACACTACGCCAAATTAATGTATCGCCAGTAAAATTGACGCTTGCCCAAGATAGCGAAATTAAAATCGCTGCCAGCGCACAAACTGTTCAAGACGTGATTGATCAACATCGTACTGTGTATGGTATCAATACCGGTTTTGGCTTACTCGCTAATACCAAAATTGCCGAACATGAATTAGAGCTGTTACAGCGCTCAATTGTGCTTTCGCATGCTGCCGGCATTGGTGCCTACATGGATGACAGTACCGTAAGATTAATGATGGTACTGAAAATTAATTCATTATCTCGTGGTTTTTCAGGCATTCGCTTAAAAGTCATTGAGTTTTTTATGCAATTGCTTGAAGCACAAGTTTACCCTTGCGTACCAAAAAAAGGTTCGGTGGGTGCATCAGGTGATTTAGCGCCATTGTCACACATGTGCTTACCACTGCTTGGTGAAGGCGAAATGCGCTACCAAGGTAAACTAATTAGCGCTGTTGAAGGCCTTAAAATTGCCAACCTGGAGCCACTGACTTTAGCCGCAAAAGAAGGTTTAGCACTATTAAATGGCACTCAAGCTTCAACTGCATTTGCATTACAAGGTTTATTTCGTGCTGAGGATTTATATGCGCAAAGCTGTGCGATTGGCTCTATCAGCATTGAAGCCGCAATGGGCAGTCGTTCACCATTTGATGCGCGCATCCATGATATACGTGGCCAACGTGGGCAAATAGATACCGCTGCAATTTTCCGCGAGATGTTAAGTGAGCAATCACAGATCAGTGAGGCCCATGTTGATTGTGAAAAAGTACAAGACCCATATTGCCTACGCTGCCAACCACAAGTACTCGGCGCATGTTTAACGCAGATTCGCCAAGCCGCTGAAGTATTATTGTGTGAATCAAATGGAGTGACTGATAATCCACTGGTATTTGCAGATGTGGGCGATATTATCTCTGGTGGTAACTTCCACGCAGAACCAGTCGCAATGGCAGCTGATAACTTAGCATTAGCGATTGCCGAAATAGGTGCACTCGCTGAGCGCCGTATCGCGTTATTAATTGATTCAAACCTATCAAAACTGCCACCTTTCTTAGTTGAAAATGGCGGTGTTAACTCTGGCTTTATGATTGCGCAAGTTACAGCTGCAGCATTAGCATCAGAAAACAAGTCACTGGCACATCCAGCGTCAGTCGATAGTTTACCTACTTCAGCAAACCAAGAAGATCATGTGTCGATGGCAACTTTTGCGGCGCGCCGTCTAGGTGAAATGGCCGACAACACGCAAGGCGTACTGGCAATTGAATGGCTGGCATCAGCACAAGGCTTAGAGTTTAGAAAGCCATTACTCGCATCTGAAAAAGTTGAACAAGCCAAAGCAACTCTGCGCACAAAAGTTAGCTACTACGACAAAGACCGTTATTTCGGCCCCGATATCGAAGCAGCTAACTTGTTATTACAACAAGGCGAGCTGTGTAATTTATTACCTAAAGGCGTATTACCATCGTTTTAAATATCAAACTGGTAGTTAAAACCAAGTGATTCAATAGCCGAACCATCAATGATGCGTTCGGCACTTTCGTCACTAATAAAGGTAGGCGTCTGAGTACCATATTGCTGGCATTTTTGTTGATAATAATCTGCTTTTGTAGGGTGAGCAGGATTGACTACATTATAAATTGGCGCTGCAATTTGCCACTTATCCAACACGCTAATAATCGCATTAATCACATCTTGCTGCTGCACCATATTAACGCTTTGTCTACTTGAGCTTTGTAGTTCTTTACCAGCTACAAAACGACCAGGCTCTCGATCTGGCCCGATCAAACCACCTAATCTAAGTACTTTTCCGCCCGCATTTAAAACACACTGTTCAGCCTCAAGTAACGGTTGCTGTCGTGGGCTAGTTACTACGATCGGGCTTTGCTCATCATAAATTAAGTTATCTGGCCCATACACTGCCGTTGATGAGCATAATAAAAAACCTTTCGCATTCATATTACCAGCAAGTTCAATCGCTAACTTTAAAGTCTCTAAATAATGGCTATCAGCCTGACGACTACGGGGGGGTATAGCACACACCCACCAAGCATCTTGTAAATCGAGTTGATGACTTAACTGATTATTTTCAAACACCAATCGGCGCTGAAATGCATGTTGATGTTCAATACCACGATGGGTTCCTTGCACATCCCAGCCTTGTGCTAGTTGCTGCAAGCATAAAGGGTGCCCAAGCCAACCTGCACCTAATACAATTAAACGTTCTTTTATTGTACCCATCTTGTAACATCGTCCTTACAATTTAATAAAATGTTATTCATTTGTCTTACCTCACAATATGGAGATTAGGACTAATATATGATTATATAAGCTTGCTTACTCTACTAAATAATAAGAATGTGTGCACTTATGTTAAAAAATTTATCATTGCGAAAAAAAATATTATTGCTAATCGGTGGCACTATCACTGTGCTGTTGATCGCTGCTTCATCTTACTTTGTTAATCATATCGCTTCATTATCACGCCAAAGTATTGAACGGGAAGCTCACAGTTATCTGCAAAGTGAGCAACTCTCAATGCAAGGTTATTTTGCCCAATACGGAAAACTGGTCAATACATTCGTTAATAATCCCCATTTAGTAAATTGGTTTGATGCATGGGATAAACGAGATCAAACACTAACAGGTGCGCCTGGCTACGATGAAGTAAACCAAGATTTTGTGCGTATTAGTAGCAATGATGAGAATATCTTATCAGCATTTTTTGCTTCAGCTAAAACGGGTGAATACTTTAAAGAACACGAACGGACTACTCACTACAATGGTCAGCCATATTACGCGTATAAGAGAGGATGGTGGCAGGATGCATTAAAAATAAATCGCTTATATGTTGGCCCAATTTCAGTTGATCTAACAACTGGTAATGCTTCTGCCGTTGTGCAACAACCAGTGTATAACCAACAAGGTGAATTAGTTGGTTTCGGTGGTGTGGACTTACAGCTCAACAAAATCAATAAAATGGTTGAAGACGTTCGTTTTAATGGTCAAGGCTATGGCTTCTTGCTTGATGGAGACCAAAAAGTTGTTCATTTATCTAAACGTACTAATCATAAACTTTCAGTAACTGACGAGGGACCCAATGGCAAACAAGGCTTAGATGCCCTCGAAAAACAATTCAGCGACACTCAAGGATTTACTGAACTTAATCTGCAAATGAAGAATACTATTAGCGGTGATGCTACAGTCATTTTAAAAGGCCAAGAGTATTTTGTTGTTTATAACCGCTTACAATTAGAGCAGCCATCTTTAGACTGGTATGTGGGTATTTTAGTGCCAAGAACAATGATTGATGAGCCAGTTAACGAAGCCGTCATGACGACGACGACATCTGTTGTGGTTATTCTATTGATCATCATTGCAATGATCTTGTGGGCTACTCACATGATCTCAAAACCGATAATTACACTGACTCATATTATGCGCGACATTGCCTCAGGCGATGGTGATTTAACTCAAAAAATCACCATCGATAGCCAAGATGAAGTTGGCCAGCTTGCGTTGCACATGAATACATTTATCGATAAGTTGCGTGCCATGATGCTCGACACAGCGGCTCAAGCAGAACAACTAACTAACGCCGCGGCGCAATTAAAATCAGTGTCGCAAAAAACCAATGATGAAATTCAGCAGGAAAAACAACAGGTCGATAGTGTTAGTGCCGCAGTGACTGAAATGGCTTCTACAGTAATGGAGATCTCGCGTAACGCTCAACACACTAATAATGCAGCTGAAGAAGTGCAACATATCACCGCAGACGGAACATCGCGCTCGCAAAATGCACAAAGTGTGATGACGGCACTCGCTGAGCATATTGGCGAAGCATCAAAAGTGGTTGCGGGCCTTGAGCAAGAAAGTAGCAATATTGGTGCGGTTGTTGACGTGATAAATGCCATCGCAGATCAGACGAACCTGTTGGCGCTCAATGCTGCCATTGAAGCCGCGCGTGCTGGTGAGCAAGGCCGTGGCTTTGCTGTTGTTGCCGATGAAGTTCGATCGCTTGCAAGTCGTACACAAGAATCAACGGATGACATTCGCAATATGATTTCACGCTTACAGCAAATTGCGCAGCAAGCTTCCACTATGATGCAACAAGGACAAGAGCGCGCACAAAGTTCGGTGGCACAAACACAAGAGGTGTTAGATGCATTGCAGAACATTGCAGACTCAGTGACTAAGGTACAAGATCAAAGTCATCACATTGCCACCTCAACCGAGCAACAAACAGTGGTTGCTGAAGATATAAATAATAGCTTAGCTGCTATCAACCATTTAGTGAATAGTACTGCAGATCATGCACTTGAACTTGCAGACGAAGCGCGCGATCTCAATGATCTTGCAAGCTCATTGAACAATACTGTAAACCAATTCAAACTTTAACGACTCTACAAACCATAAAAAGAGTGCGCTTACAGCACTCTTTTTTGTTGCAGATCAATACTGACATTACACAGCTTTTTTATAATTGTTAAAACAATCGTAAAGGTGCGCGTGATGATTAATTTACCCAAGTGGGATCAAAGCTTAATAAATAAATACAATGTGTCTGGACCAAGGTACACCTCCTACCCCACAGCATTGTCGTTTGATGATGGCTACCAACAGCAAGATTTGCTCCGTGCAATTAATTCATCCAATAATCGCAGCTTATCTTTATATATTCATATCCCGTTTTGTAGCCAGCTTTGCTATTACTGTGGTTGTAACAAAGTGATTACCCGCCATCAATCAAAAGCTGATCTGTATCTTGATTACCTTGAAAAAGAAATCATTGCGCAAGCACCGTTATTTGAACAATATCATGTTGAACAGCTACATTTAGGGGGTGGCACACCCACTTTTTTAACCGCCGAACAAATGAGTCGCTTAATCTCGTTATTAAACCAACACTTTAAATTTACAGCCAATGCTGAGCGTGGTATTGAAATAGATCCACGATCACTAGCTGATGGTATGCTCAGCCACTTACGCACACTTGGTTTTAATCGCGTGTCGTTTGGAATTCAAGATTTTAATGATGCAGTACAGCTTGCAGTCAATCGCCCACAAAGTGCCGATGATGTGAAAGGCTTGATTAGTGAAGCCCGCAAGCTTGGCTTTACATCAATTAACGCTGATATGATTTATGGCTTACCTTTGCAAACGCCTCAGAGCTTTAAAGAAACGATAGATCAGCTTATTGCCCTTAGTCCTGATCGTGTCTCTGTATTTAATTATGCACATTTACCCGAGCGCTTTGCCGCGCAGCGCAAAATTAAAGATGCCGATCTGCCTAACGCGCACGATAAACTTACCATGTTTAAAAATACCTTAGAGCAAATGAGCGATGCTGGTTATCAATTTATCGGGATGGATCACTTTGCTAAAACCACAAATGAATTAGCCGTCGCGCAAAATAGTCAACAATTACATCGTAACTTTCAAGGCTATACCACCCATGGAAACTGTGATTTACTGGGGTTAGGCGTATCGTCTATTTCACAAATCGGCACTGCCATTTTACAGAACCAAAAAGAGTTGAAGCATTATTACTACGCCCTAGATCATCAACTTGGCTGTGCAATAACTAAAGGAATGCAACTGGACAGCGATGACGTGATACGCGCAACTGTCATCAAACAACTTATTTGTCACTTTGAACTCAATATGCAAAGCATTGCTGATCTATATCAACTCGACTTTGAGCACTACTTTGAAAGCTCGCTCAAAGCTCTAGAGCCACTAATTGCCGACGGTATGGTAGCTATTGAGGGAAAACGTATTATTGTCACCGCTCGTGGTAATTTGTTTATTCGTATAATTTGTATGTGCTTTGATGCTCATTTGCAAAAACAAATAAACGCGACGCGATTCTCACGAGTAATTTAGCCTAAATGGTCAAAACAAAAAAGCAGACCTAGGTCTGCTTTTTCAATTTAGCTATTGTGAACAAGTTAGTTAAAAACGACATTCTCGCTGCCCGGAGCAGCTTTGAAATCTTCAATGATTTTCTCACAGTCAGCTTTAATCGCATCAGCGTTACTTTCTTCAGCACGCCAGCGTGCACTATCTAGCTTAAATATTTCTTTCTTTGAATACTTTTTACGCGCATCATGAGTCGGCATTTCTTTAACCACTTCATACATCGCAAAAATACCAGGATAACGCATAGTAAGGTCATCATCATGTTCAAAGCTATATTGCGACATCAACACCCAAATACGTAAACAGCCTTCAGAGAACTCACACTGCTCTTGATGCATTGCTCGAGCAATCAAATGAATACTATCTGCAAGCTTAGCATTGCGCTCTAAACGAGATTTAGCAAGCTTTGCTTGCTGCTTAGCCTGCTCTTTAGCTATGAGCTTCTTTTGCGCACTCACCTTATACAGCAATTGCCCTGCATAAAATGCCAACCCTGCGATGATCACAGCGCCCACACACAGAGCTAAGATCATCACATTCATTATTTATCGTCCTCATCATCTAGCCATTCATTGGCTAAATCATTAGATAAATAATTATCAAAGTCACTGTTACTTTCTTCGATGAAATCTTCATCATCAAAGTCATCCCCATCTTCATCTTCTATACCAAGCAATTCACATAACTCTTGATGACGGTCGATACGACTGTTGAAGTATTTTGCATCTTTACCTGTTAATAGAGTACCGCTTTCATGTATCTCAACTAGTTTTAACAAACGCTCATCATTTTCTAGCGCTTCCAGTTCTTGCTCTGGCGTAAACTCTGGCTGCACAACTTTTTTCAACTCAACTTGTGGCTTTAAGTTACGCTTTAATTCAATGACAGGCTCTGGTGCAACAGCAACTAAAGATATTGGCTTTTTACTACCAACACGCTTATCTTTATTATGCTGATTACTTTTTGTATCAGGCTTTAAAGCTTCAATCGAATTACGTGAACCTGACTTAGCGCCTTTGGTTTTTTTAACTCGTTGTTCTTTCAGTGCACGCATTTCTTTAAGCTTATCTTGGCTTAAACGAACAGGGCCATTTGATGGGCTTTTACGTGATTTTTTCGTTCTACTCATATCTTGATCATCTCACTTAAGAGGTTTTGAGCAACACTCATTTAGCGTTGCGATGCTGGCCTTGCCAGAAGAATTTGGTTTGTGCGGATTGAGGTTGGGTAACTCGACTACTAGCGCACTTTATACTTTTAAGTATAAACGGTTGCCATTGTAACAGGACAAATAAAAAGGCGGTAGAGAAAACATCTCTACCGCCTGCTAATCTGAGCGCCATTTAACTGGACACTTCTCCCTTCGACTTTTTAGTCTTTATTTTTATTGTTATTATTGTTGTTCCATTTTTTTATTATATTTACCTTCCGTGTGGCATTCCATTTTATTATTATTTTTTAACTTCCATGACTTTTTATTATTATCGGTCTTCATTGACACTTTTTTAGTATTTCCTTTGAGAACATCAACCGATGTTTTAACCCCAGTATTATCGCCGTACTACTTTCCGTATAGTTAAATCCATATTGTTTTTATTGTTTCAGCGACAGGGGTTAATTTACGCATTAATAAATTTGTTACAACTAATTTATATAATATTTATTGCACCGCTCAAATTGCAACATGACGAAAACATTAAATTACAATAGGTTACTTCAATAAGTGAAATTAAAATAAGACTTAGCTTACAACGCAGCATGGTCAATGTCTCACAGGCGAGTAGGTTATATCGGCAAATTCTGGACACAAAAAAAGCAGCGAATGCTGCTTTTTATCATTAGTATAGAGCTTAGTACTAAAAACCAAGCTATTCCATACTACTTTAGTGTAGACCACCTAAGTACTTAGAAAGTACTTCGATATCTTTATCTGTTAGTTTTTGAGCAATATCTTTCATCATTCCATTTAAATCATTTTCACGTGAGCCATCACGGAATTTCTCAAGCTGTGCTTTGATATATTCTGGATGTTGGAAAGAAATTTTTGGAAACTTAGCTAATGAAGAACCATTGCCGCGTGGACCATGACATGATGCACACGATGGAATACCACGTTCAGCATCTCCAGCTTTAAAAAGCATTGCGCCAACTTCAACTACATCTTTAGGTGTTTCACCTTCAGACATGTTTAATGACGAAAAATAAGCTGATAAGTCTTTCATGTCTTGATCGCTTAATGGCATTGCCATTGCGCTCATAACAGGATCCATTCGGCCGCTTTTGCCACCCGAAGTCATACCAAGTTTAAATTCGGTAAGTTGCTTGTATATGTAATCTGCGTGTTGGCCTGCAATTTTCGGGTAGATATTAATCGGTGCATTACCGTCTGGGCCGTGACAAGCCGCACACGTTGCTGATTTTTCTTTACCTGCGTTTACATCGCCATCAAATGCTGTTGCGTTGCTTGCTGACAACGCACCAAGCAATATAGTTAAAGATAGTGCTATTTTTTTCATGGTGAATTCTCTGTTCCGACCCTGTATCATCTACAATATGGATGTTGTGATATGTATATTCTACACGATAATAAATTCTCTGGCACGTTTTCTACTCACATTAAACTTATAAATTATAGGGTTTTGACCTAGATTAAGCTTTAGTTGCATAGTTTTACTCAATTTTAAGCCCTTTTGAAGACCTAAAGACGCTTTTTAATACGGCTGTAATAGTATAAAATACGCGCCTTGAGTAAAATTAGTTTACTCTTCTTCTTTATTTATGTACTTAGGAAAGCCTGTGCTCAAATCTCGTATCAAATATAACACTGCGTCGTTCGTTACCAGCGCTCCAGACATCACTAAATTACCTGCTGATACGGGAATTGAAGTTGCATTTGCTGGTCGCTCCAACGCAGGTAAATCGAGTGCGCTAAATGCACTAACAGATCAAAAACTAGCACGTACCAGTAAAACGCCTGGTCGTACACAGCTGATCAATACATTTGAGCTTGCTGATGTTGATGATATGCGTTTAATCGATTTACCTGGTTATGGTTTTGCTAAAGTACCAATCGAAATGAAAAAGAAGTGGCAGAAATCATTAGGTGAGTATCTGCAAAAACGCCAAAGCTTAAAAGGTATCGTGATTTTAATGGATATTCGCCACCCATTAAAAGATTTAGACCGTGATTTAATTAACTGGGCTATTGGCAGTGAAATTCCTGTGTTAGCGCTTTTAACAAAGGCTGATAAGCTAAAACAAGGTGCACGTAAAGCACAAGTATTGCAAGTTCGCCGTGAGCTTAGCACACTTGATGGTGACATCACTGTGCATGCCTTTTCATCATTAAAAGGCACAGGCTTACCTGAAGTTGCTAAAAAATTAGATGAATGGTTCTTAGGGCCTATCATCGCTATCCCGCCACAAGAACCAGAACAAACACCTGAATCAGATGCGAGTTAAACTCAGCTTAGTTAAACAACTACACATTTAAATAAAAACGCTGCCCTGCAGATTGAATGAAATAGCCTTGCTCATCAGCTTGTGCTATTTCTTCAGCCCACTGATAAAATACACTTCTCGCTATTCGTGCACTACATCCATTTGGTAATTGTAAATAAGGTATCTCATTGCCTTGATAGTTTTGCATTACCAATGGTAAATCAGCACTGACCAACCACGTTCTTTCTATGTTGTCACGACAACACAGTACTGTGCCTTGCGCTGTCTGCTCCATGTGCCATGCAATAATATTAAAAGGCGCATCAATAACTGTAATTGCGATTTTCTCAACGGGTGTTTTTAAGTAAAACTGACCTTGCTCTTTACATAATACGCTAGCAAATAGCTTAACCATTGCACTGCGTGTTATCTCGCTACCTGCATAATGCCATTTGCCTTGCGCATCAATAACAATGGGCAGCTCCCCACAATGAGCCGGTTGCCAACTATCAAACGGTTTGCTTGGCTGACTCAATTGGGCAGCCAACTCTTTGAGTGAGATCACTGTTTTTTAAGTGTAAGTGTAAGTGTAAACGTGACGGGTACTGCGGTTGCTATAGAGGGTAATCCAGCTAACTTTTGTAACTGTGTAATGCCTTCAGTCACACTAAAGTCAGCGGCATTAATAATCACAGGTGTAAACGAACTTACCGTCATATCGCCGTTTTCTAATACTGTCACTAATACATCAATGTTCAATGTTTTTGTTTGACCATGAAAATTCAGCTCTGCTTTTTTTCCTTCAAGAAGGTGCAAACCTGGCTTTAGTATTTTTACTGCGCTTGATAAATCGGCGCTAAGTGTCGCAGCAGGAAATTTAGCAACCTTAAAAAGCAACTGACTCATGCGCTCGTTACGAATAGGAATAAGCGTTTCAACTGAATTAAGGTCTATTTCTAATTTAAATTGACCTTGCTCCAAAAGCTCACCCGTTAATGCCTTAAAGTGATGCGCCTCAGCAATTGAATTACTTTTAATTGATACAAAACTAACTTTACTATGCTCGTTATCAAGCTGCCAATCTGCATGCGCAAAGCTGGCTGAAAATAAACTAGTGAGTGATAAACCAATAATCGCAAATGACTTAATCATGACGCAACTCTTTAAAAATGAAAATGAGTCTTAATAGTATCACTTGCATTATTAAGTGCAATCAACGTCTTGATAATTAACATCTAAATAACAAAAAAACGGCCCCGTAAATTAATGCGGGGCCGGCATAGCAAACTGGGGAGAAGCTATCAATACGTTGCACCCTTTCGAGTGCATCATCAACAGGATGTCCTACAGGATGAGGACGGCGCGGACTTTACCAAACTAGTTCACATAAATAAACTAAATACACAGACGAATTGAAAGAATTGATAAACATATAACTAATCCTACAAATTATATTTTAATTTAACTTAAAATTAACATTGATAAAGCGGTGATAATTTGCTCTATTGGGAATAATAGAATAAAAGCTCCACACCATTTTACTGCCCAGCGCAATTTAATAGTGTGATTATAAAACACACAAAAAGAGTACTCTTAATGAAAAAAATAATCGTTCTATCTATTTGTAGCTTATTGTTTATTTTTAGCTCTGCAGCAAGTGCAGGTTATACCCAAACTAAATACCCCCTCGTGTTAGCACATGGGATTATGGGTTTTGATGATGTATTAGGGATTGATTACTTCTATCGTCTACCAACAAATTTAAGTAAAGATGGCGCACGCGTTTATGTCACTTCGGTTTCCTCTGTAAATAGTTCTGAGCAACGAGGTGAACAATTATTGCTGCAAGTCGAGCAAATAATGGCATTAACAGGGGCGAGTAAAGTTAATTTAATTGGCCATAGTCAAGGGGCTCAGAGTATTCGTTATGTAGCATCTATTCGCCCAGACATTGTAGCTTCAGCAACCAGCGTTGGAGGCGTTAACTTTGGTAGCCCTGTTGCAGACGTTGTTCGTCAAGGTCTTACCCCCGGCTCAAAGCTTGAGGGAGTAGCCAAAACAGCATTCAATGCTTTTGGCGGGTTAATAGCCTTACTTTCAGGTAATAGTGGTTTGCCACAAAATGCGGTGGGTGCACTTGAGAGCTTAACCACTGAAGGTGCACTCGCGTTTAATCTAAAATACCCTGAGGGTTTGCCTGCATCACAATGCGAACAAGGCCCTATGCAAGCAAGTAATGGGGTTTACTATTTTTCATGGAGTGGGACGCGTACACTTACTAATATTTTTGACCCGTCAGATGCCGCATTAGCAATCACATCACTCCTTATCCCTGGGGACGATGATGGGTTAGTATCTCGTTGTAGCAGCCACCTTGGTTATGTTTTGAAGGACAACTACAAAATGAACCACCTTGATGAAGTAAATCAGATGATTGGCTTTCATCATATTTTTGAAACTGACCCATTAACGGTTTACCGCCAACATGCGAACCGTTTAAAAAGAATGGGCTTATAGAGTATGTCTCGCTCATATCGAATAGGACTTGTGGTAATCACCACAGTCCTTGTTGTTAGTTACTTTATCTACCCCGCTGACAAACGGGCCTCCTTGCCAGCTGTAACAATACCCACAGCGGTTGACGACATATTTGAACACGTTATTTTAGCTGAGCAAGAACGCGAGCATTTTAATATTGAACAAACACAACACGCCTGCACGCAAATAGTACAATGTAAAAAACATGCGGCTTTATTTACACGTTACTTAAGCTTTAAGCAGGAACTTGCTCAGTTGCAATATACGCTGATTGCGCTACCACTGTCAGAGCAATTAAAAACAATGATCGCTTTTCAAAGCCGCTTTTTTAGCGACGATGAAATCGCTTTACTATTCGATGACGACAACCAATGGCAACGCTATACGATTGCTAAGCTTGAAATTAACGAAGATGAAACAATAAGCGATGAGTTAAAACAACAGCTACTAGTGAATCTTGAAAGTGCATTACCTGAACGCCTTACTCAAGCACTAAAACCCAGCAAACAGTTACAGGCATTGAATAATGAATTTGAAAAGGCACTCATCAATTCCGATTACAACCAACTGGCGAGCGAGTTTGGTGATGCGAGCGCAACACGTTTAATCGCATTGCAGCAACAGCGAGAACAATGGCAAGCATTGAGTAAGCAATTAATCTCTCAAATAAATTTATTAAATGAGCAATATGATAAAGAACAAGCCAAACAAAAAATTACAGCTTTACTTGATGAACATTTAACACCTAACCAAAAGCGACGATTTTTGGCAATTTATCCTCGTACATAAAAAACGCGGCTCTAGCCGCGTTTTTTCACTCTGTAAACTCCTCAGAGCTTGTTTACCTATTAATGTGCTTGCTCCCAGTTGTCACCAACATCGGCTTCAACAATTAATGGCACATCTAGCTTCGCAGCTTCTGACATTAATCTACAAATTTCTACCGTGTATTTTTCAGCACATTCTGTTTTGATTTCAAATACTAATTCATCGTGTACTTGCATCAATAACTTCACTGTATTGGGTGCTTGCTCATGCACCCATTTGTGAACTGTCAGCATAGCTTTTTTAATGATGTCTGCCGCAGTGCCTTGCATTGGCGCATTAATCGCTGCGCGTTCAGCACCTTTACGACGAGCACCGTTGCGAGCATTAATTTCAGGTAAATGTAAGCGACGACCAAAAATGGTTTCAACATAGCCTTTTTCAGCGGCTTTTTCTCGCGTTGATTCCATGTACTCTAATACCCCCGGGAAACGCTCAAAATATTTGTCGATATAGTGCTGTGCTTCATGGCGTGGCACATCAAGTTGACGTGCTAAACCAAAGGCTGACATACCATAAATCAAACCAAAGTTTACCGCTTTCGCTTTACGGCGCATATCTGTGGTTACATCATCTAAGTCAACACCAAACACTTCAGCCGCAGTTGCACTGTGTACATCTAAGCCTTGTGCGAACGCATTCAATAAGCCTTTATCTTGCGATAAATGCGCCATTATACGTAATTCAATTTGACTGTAATCGGCAGCGACAATTTTATAACCCTCAGCGGCTATAAATGCTTCACGAATACGACGCCCTTCTTCTGAGCGAATTGGAATATTCTGTAAATTTGGATCCGTCGAGCTTAAACGCCCTGTTGCTGTCACTGCTTGATGATACGAGGTATGCACGCGGTTAGTCTGCGCATTGACCATTAGCGGTAGTTTGTCAGTGTAGGTCGATTTAAGCTTAGATAAACCACGGTGCTCAATAATAACTTTAGGCAACGGATAATCATGCGCTAATTCTTGCAGCACTTCTTCAGCGGTTGATGGGGCACCTTTTGGCGTTTTCTTAATAACTGGCAGCTCAAGCTTTTCAAACAATAATACTTGTAACTGCTTAGGTGAACTTAAATTAAATGGTTCGCCTGCTATTTCATGCGCTTCTTTTTCAAGCTCAATAAGTCGCTCACCTAAACGCTGGCTATGCGCTGCTAGCATCTTGCTATCAATCGCTACGCCGGTGCGTTCTATATCTGAAATAACACTAATTAATGGTAATTCAATTTCTTCGAATACTGATTTAAGCTTATCGTCGGCTTCAATTTTAGGCCAAAGTACTTGGTGCAATCGTAGGGTTATATCCGCATCTTCTGCTGCATACGGCGCGGCTTTTTCAAGTTCAATTTGGTTGAACGTTAGCTGTTTTTTGCCTTTACCTGCAATATCTTCAAAGCTGATATTCTTATGACCTAAATATTTTAATGCTAAAGAGTCCATATCGTGGCGTGTGCCTACACTGTTAAACACGTATGACTCAAGCATGGTATCGAACTTAATCCCTTTTAGTTCAAAACCAGCATTCGCTAATACGCTTTTATCGTATTTAAGGTTTTGCCCTACTTTGGCTTTATTTTCATCTGCTAAAATTGGCCCAATCTTCGCCATCACAGTCTCTAAACTTAATTGCTGCGGTGCGCCGGGGTAATCGTGGGCAACGGGTAAATAAACCGCTTCACCGGCCTTTATGGCAAAGCTCATGCCGACTAACTGCGCTTGCATGTAATCTAAGCTGGTTGTTTCAGTATCAAAAGCAAATAATTCAGCAGCATTTAATTGCTCAACTAACGTATCAAGCTGTGTTTCAGTAAGGATTGTTTCATAGTGAGCGTCTACCACTTGCGGCAATTCACTCACTTCACTTGGCACGGCTAAATGAGTCTCAGCATCTTTTGGATTGTCGAGTAACTCAGCCAACCAGCGGCGGAATTCACATTCACCATATAAAGCAATCAACGCATCACGATCAGGTTCTTGTAGCTTGAACGTATCTAGATCTGATTCAACCTCAACATCACACTTTATTGTCGCAAGTTCATAACTCAATGGTAAATGAGGTACTGCTGCTGCCAGCTTTTCACCTATTTTACCTTTGATCTCACTCACATGATCTAATACACCTTGTAATGATCCATATTTTTGTAACCACTTAACCGCTGTTTTTGGTCCACACCCGTCTACACCTGGTATGTTATCAACCTTATCACCCATCAAAGCTAAATAATCAATGATCAATTCAGGGCCAACACCGAACTTTTCAACCACAGTGACGGGATCTGAAATGCTATCAGTCATCGTATTGATCAAAGTAACATGCTCATTAACAAGCTGAGCCATGTCTTTATCACCCGTTGACACTAATACGTGACGTTTTTGCTCAGAAGCAATACGTGCAAACGTACCAATCACATCATCGGCTTCAACACCTTCAATGCTGATCAACGGAAAGCCCATCGCTCTAATAATATCGTGTAGTGGCGCTATCTGAGTGCGTAAATCATCCGGCATAGGCGGGCGATTGGCTTTATATTCACTGTACATATCGTTACGGAAGGTTTTACCTTTGGCATCAAAAATCACCACCATATGACTTGGATCATACTGCTTGATCAGACTTTTCATCATATTAACTACGCCATAAATAGCGCCAGTGGCTTCGCCTTTAGAGTTTGTTAAGTGCGGCGGAGAATGATAAGCACGAAATAAATACGATGAACCATCAACTAAAATAAGTGGGTTTTCGGGGATCTGAGCCATGGTGTAATTGGATCCTAAATGAGATAAAAACTAAATAATTACAAGCATGCCATAAGGCAGTACAGAAAACGACTGTGAATTAGTTACGCAAGTAATCATTAAAAGAGTAAGTTGTGGATAACTATGTAGATAACAACCACGGAAAATTCTTCCAAAGTAGTAAAAACGACTTAGAAAAAATGTAAGTTATTGTTTTATTTAAAAAGATAATACGATGTTCTTTTTTATTATTTTATTAGCTGAATGTGGAAAAAATTTTTAAGTCTTTGTTCATTCAATCTAGTTTCTCGATTATTTTAAAGCTTCTAAATAACCGGACGAGCATTCTACCACAATGGATCAAAGATCATAGCGATCCTTTATAATTTTTTCCTATTAGCAAACTTAAAAAAAAGTATATAGCGTGCTTTTACTCCGCTTAAAGTTAATTTTAAAAGTAAAATTATTTTAAATTAACTTTCTAAGATCATCAGTGATCTTATAGAAATCACGACTACGATTAGTTAACTTGCGCTTTGGACTAGGGCGTGTGGTTGTTCCCCATAAATAGACGATAACGCATTATAAATGCCAAACATGCGCTGCCCAAAGGGTTCTTCCCAGGGGAGATTAACTCTTTGTTGCCTACACCGATGTAGGTAAGGGCGTGAGCAGGACGCGGAAGCTTTGCTCGGTTTTTACTTATTCTCACTGGATGTGAGCCAGTAGAATAACGCAGGAACAGTTATCGAGCCCGCTCGATTCCAAAGCTCAAGTTAGTTGACCATGCTAAACTGATACGACTAAAACTAAAGGAGAGTAAAGGCATGAAAAAGATAGCTGTAATTTTAGCTGGTTGTGGTGTTTATGACGGCGCAGAAATCAACGAAGCTGTATTAACTTTATTACATATAGCTAAAGCAGGCGCTAGTTATCAATGTTTTGCTCCTGATATTGATCAATTGCACACCATTAATCACCTCAATGGTGAAGAAATGCAACCTAACCGTAATGTATTAGTGGAAGCCGCACGTATTGCTCGCGGTGATATAAAAGCTCTCACAGAGCTCACTGCAAATGACTTTGATGGCTTAATTATTCCTGGTGGTTTTGGTGCAGCAAAAAACCTATGTGATTTTGCTATAAAAGGATCTGATGCACAGGTGAATCCTCAGATGTTACGTGCTTGCCAAGCCTTTGCTAATGCTAATAAGCCAGCAGGCTATATGTGCATCGCCCCTGCAATGATCCCATTGATTTATAATACTGGCGTAAAAGCAACAATTGGTAATGATGCTAATACAGCACACGCCATGCAAAAATTAGGTGCTCAGCACGTTGATTGCGCAGTAAGTGACATCGTAATTGATGAACAGTACAAACTCGTGAGCACCCCTGCTTACATGTTAGCGCAATCGATTCTAGAAGCAGATGCAGGAATTGAAAAGCTAGTTGGCGCAGTATTACGCATGAGCTAGCAACCATACCCGAGCCACCTCAAGATACAGAATTCAGCGTTTCACAGGGGCTTAATATCAGGCGTTATTTTGCAACAATGGCAGTCCCTTTTAAGAAGTAACAACGATGAGAGTAAGTACCTTTAAAACACCCACCTGGTTGTTTTTAAAGAGATTTATACTGCGTTGCTTTTATAAAAGATTGATTTTAACAATAGAACGACTATTACTTGCAACCAATACCTTGCCTAAATCGCTTTAAATTCCAACGACGCTCGCATCTTGAGATGGTTTGGGTATAATAATTAGAATAACTTAGCCAGTTAGACGTTTAGCGTGGTTAAGTTATTCCACTATAAACTTCATCATGTCTAACGTGCCTAAAATACCAGCCAAGTCCCTTAAACCGACAAGTTCCATTGTGTCATTTCTTGCGCTAACGCAAAAAATATTGTTTTTTCATAATAAAAATCCATCGTAGCGTTTTATAAATGGTGGCTAAGCGTTATAATCGTTCTAAATTCCGTCATCTATCGTGATTGATCACGTTCAAATCGAAGTGAGCAAGGCAAAATGAAAAAACTATCAGCTGCATTATTATTGCTAACAACTACCGCATACGCACAGCCATATGATAACTCTATGACTGAAGATGCAATCAAAAAACGTATCGCACCTATTGGTGCCGTTTACTTTGAAGGCGCTAAAGCAGCAGTTGCTGATGTGCCTACTGGCCCTCGTACTGGCGAGCAAGTTTACCAAGCATCATGTTTTGCATGTCACGGTACAGGTGCATTAGGTGCACCTAAATCTGCTGACGATTGGACGCCTCGCTTAGCTAAAGGTGCTGACACACTTTTAGAACATGCTATTAATGGCTTTAATGCAATGCCTCCTAGAGGCACGTGTATGGACTGCTCTGATGATGAGATTCAAGCAGCTATTACGTTCATGACTAAATAGTAATACTTAATTACTTAGACTAAATAATGAAAGGCTGATTTTTATCAGCCTTTTTTATTGCCTAAGTATAAAAACAAAGTCTTATATCATTATTTTTCATTATCCCTTTCTAATACTATTATCCACTTGACGATTAAGCTAAAAAATGAAAATATAAGAATAATAAATATACAATAATAACAATCGGTCCTACGTTAGTGGAAGATAAAGCAGCTTTACTACAAAAACTAGAGCACAAGAATGCACGTTTAAATGCACTAGTACAGAAGTACAAGCAATCACATCACTTGCAAAATGCCCTGATACAATTATCAGAGCAAGCCAGTACTGTTGCCGAATTAAGCCTGCTCTACCCCGCCATACATAACATTTTGCAAGATTACGTACCAAGTAAAAGCTTTTATGTTGTTCTACTAAATCAATTTACCAATACACTTGAGCTGTCTTATTTTGCAGATGAAAAAGATGGTATTTCGGTGCCTCTTCATCAAGACCATAATTTTAGCTATGGGGTTACCGGTTATGTATTTAAATGCGGAAAAACCACCTACTATCAAGGTGATGAAATGCAGGCTGCTGCTGATAAAGGTTTATTCCGCGTGCTTGGTACGCCTGCGGAACATTGGGTTGGTGTGCCCGTCTACCGAGAGCAAAGCATAATTGGTGTATTAGTTGCGCAGAGTTACGATAAGCAACAAAGCTATAGCGAACAACAGATAGAGCTACTTGAAGTAATGTCGCTATATCTATCAACAGCAATCGAGCGGGTTAAAAAACGGGAACTACTCGAGTCAGAAGTAAAAATTAGAACGCGCGCACTCACTCAAAGTAACGAAGCACTTAACTTAGAAGTAGAGCAGCATAAAAAAACCCTAGAACGCCAGCATATTTTGTTTAAAATCTCAGAGCTTGCAACACAGAGTAAACACATAGAAGAAGTGTACCAACAAGTACATGAAATAATAAAATCAATTACTTATGCTGATAACTTATATATAGCCTTACATGACCGAGAGTCTGGTTGGCTGAGCTTCCCCTATTGCATTGATGAGTTTAATCACAATACCCAACCTCGTCCCTTTGCTAAGGGTTACAGCGAATTAGTGATCAGCACTGAACAAACGCAGTTAATTGATGATAAGCGAGCAAACATTCTCATTGATTCTGGTATAATTGAACGACCAACCCAAGTACCTGAATCACAGACTGCCACAAGCTGGCTCGGCGCTCCACTGAAAACAGCGCAAGGTGTTATTGGTCTTATTGTTTGCCAAGCCTATAGTAACAAACATAACTTTAGCCAAGATGACTTTGAACTAATTACATTTGTTTCGCATCAAATAGCGACCGTATTACAGGCTCATTTAGCTAACCAAGCATTAAAAGAAAGCCATCAAGATCTTGAACTTCGCGTTGCAGAAAAAACAAAAGAAATCAGCCAAACAAATATGCATTTGCATATGCAAATCGAAGAGCGCAAAAAAATAGAACAACAATTGTACCATGACGCTCATCATGATCCTCTTACAGGACTACCAAATCGTAGTTTGTTTTTAACCCAGTTAGAAAAAACATTACAGCATTATCAGCGCTACCCTGAGCAAGAGTTTGCAGTACTGTTTATTGATTTGGATAAATTTAAAGACATAAATGATCAACTCGGCCATCAGGCTGGAGATCAATTTTTAATCGGTGTTGGTGAGTCATTCTCCCAATGTATACGCGAACACGATTTATTAGCGCGATTAGGAGGCGATGAATTTGTTATCTTATTAACGCATTTAACCTGTCGCCAGCAAGCTGAAGACATTGCTAAAAGATTGATTAAAATAATGAAAAAACCATTTTGTATGAAAGGAATTTGCGTACAAAGTGGTGCAAGTATAGGCATTACATATTCAAAAAAGAATTATAAACATACCGATGAAATTATTAGAGATGCCGATGCCGCGATGTATTACGCAAAAAATGCAGGTCGTAGCCGTTTTGAATTTTATCATCCTCTGCTGAGTGTTAATGCAGCTTCAAGTCATCATGTGTTTGAATCAAGCCACCATTTAGACTCACTCCCGATGAATTTTCGCAGCTCTGAAATTGTTACCCTTAGTGAACAATATCAGTCAGAAACATTACTTGAAGCATTTGGAGAGCATCCTGTACTTGGCAGTACCAGTTTTGACATACTCAAGAAATTTGCAGCTGATAAAGCGCAACAATTAGAGGTTGAGTTACAACTACTGCGTAATGCATGCGAGCAAGCTAAATCGGCACAATTAGCGATGATTTTATTTCCCTGCTCAGGACTACTACTAGAAAAAACGGAATTTAGGGCCTTATGCCAATCACTTAAAAACTTGAATATTAAAAACCATATTTGCCTGTTATTTAACGAACAAGAAATTCGTTATGCATCGGCGGTACAAGTAAGTAACCTAAAAACTTTAAGCGAACAAGGATATTCAATTGGCTTAAATGACTTTGCCAAAGACCGTTGCGAGCTAAATTTATTGACCGAGTTACAGTTTGATTATTTATTGCTTAGCTCTACTTTTAGCAAACGTGTTTTGCAGCAAGAAAGCTACGATTTACAGCTGCAAGGCGTGTTAGCAATTACGAAAATAAAACAAATAAAAGTCATTGCAAAGGGCCCTTCAATTCTTAATTTTAGAGCCCTACTCGATACCCATGGATTATCACTTTTTGTTGGGAAACAACATGCGATAAACATTCCCCTTATAAAAAATGCTCCACTCAATAACGAACAGATACTTAATTAGCCCAGCCCTGGATAAACATACCCAAACCACTACTCTGGTTTTTTAAGCATCGCTCTTAAATTTGCAACACGAGCTTGGCCTTTTTCCATCCGCTGAGCTTGGGTATTTGGTGCCTTTCGATTCTCAAACTCTAAATCATCTTGCGGTAGTTCTTGTATAAATCGACTCAACTCGGTTTGTGATGTTTCGCCAAATTGACGACGAATTTTTGCATAGGTCATGGTCAACTCCTGTTGAGCACGGGTAATACCTACGTACGCCAAACGGCGCTCTTCATCTACATTATCCTCATCAATACTTACTTGGTGCGGCAGTAACCCTTCTTCCATACCGACCATAAACACGTAAGGATACTCTAAACCCTTTGATGCATGTAACGTTGATAACTGCACGGCATCGGCTTCGTCTTCTTCCTCATTACGCTCTAGCATATCGCGTAAAGTTAACTTACTCACAACTTCAGCAAGCGTTAAAGGTTGATTATCAGCATCGCCGGTTAACATATCGGTGATCCAACGATATAATTCAGAGACGTTTTTCATACGCATTTCAGCCGCTTTTGCACTTGGAGATGACTCGTACAAATAGGCTTCGTAATTTATTTGTCTCACTAAATCTTTTACTGCTTCTAACGTATCGCCACGTACTGCATTATCTGAAAGCTCAACAACCCAACGAGCAAATCCTGCCAGCGAGTTCAAACCTCGTCCCTTTAAACGGTAACCCAAGTCATTATCAAAACAAGTAGCAAATAAGCTCGCATGCTTTTCATTGGCCAAAGTGCCCAGTTTTTCAAGCGTCACTGTACCAATTTCACGTCGCGGGGTATTTACGATACGTAAAAATGCGTTATCGTCATCTTGATTAACCAATAAGCGTAGGTACGCCATAATATCTTTAATTTCTGAACGTGAGAAAAACGACATACCGCCACTAATTTTATACGGTATGCGGTTACTCATGAGTGATTTTTCAAAACCACGCGCCTGATGATTACCACGGTATAAAATAGCGTAATCTTTGTAACTGGTGCGCTTCATAAATTTATGCGAGATAATTTCTGCAACAACGCGCTCTGATTCGTGCTCTTCATCACGACAACCAATTACTTTTAACGGCTCACCATTTTCTAAATCACTAAACAGCTTTTTCTCAAATTCATGAGGATTATTGGCAATCAGAATATTAGCCGCTTTTAAAACGCGCTTCACACTACGATAATTTTGCTCTAACTTGATTAACCTTAAACCTGGGTAATCCTTGCTAAGGAGTACTAAGTTTTGTGGCCGAGCGCCACGCCAAGAATAAATAGATTGATCATCATCACCTACCACTGTAAAACGCGCACGCTCACCAACTAACAGCTTAACTAATTGATATTGGCTGGTGTTAGTATCTTGATATTCATCCACTAACAGGTAACGAAACCGTTGCTGCCAGCGCTCACGCGACGTTGCATTATTGGTAAGCAGCAACGTTGGGATCATAATCAAATCATCAAAATCCAGCGCGTTGTAAGCACGTAGCTGAATTTGATAACGCGCATACAACTGTGCAAATAACGCTTTTTGTGGTTCTCGCGCTTCGCGAATGGCTTGCTCTGGTAGAATTAATTCGTTCTTCCAGCTACCTATTTGCATTTTTAATAAGTTGAGTAAATCTTTGTCTTTTTTGAGCTCTTCTTCGGTTAAATCAGCAATCAGCTGGCTGGTATCTTGATCATCAAACAGCGAAAAACCTGGTTTAAATCCCAGTGTTGTGAGCTCTTTTTTAATGATTTCAAGCCCTAGGGTATGAAACGTAGAAACCCACAAGCCTTTAGACTCTTTTTTACCTAAGGTTTGAAAAACGCGCTCACGCATCTCTTTTGCCGCTTTATTGGTAAAGGTTACCGCTGCAATATTACGTGCTTGATACTCACATTTTTGTACTAAGTAAGCGATTTTATTAGTAATTACACGGGTTTTCCCTGAGCCAGCCCCTGCCAGCACTAGGCATGGACCACTAATATATTTTACCGCTTCATCTTGTTTAGGATTGAGTTTCATATCGACCAAAGAGATTGCATTAAAGACAGCCAATTTTAACGTAATCACTACAATACGCCTAGCCAATAAGGTAATATTGGTCATTATCATTTACGCGAGAGTAAGGGACAGACATGATCAACCCAGCAAAACTTGAAGAAATTGCCAAGCAAATTTCTAACAACATGCCACAAGGTGTTAAAAACCTTGCCGATACGTTTGAAGCAAAAACCAAACAAGCTATTCAAAATAAGCTTGCTGAGATGGACTTTGTCAGCCGCGAAGAATTTGATGTGCAAAGCCAAGTACTTATTCGCACCCGTGAAAAGCTAACCGAGCTTGAAGCCAAAGTTGCCTTATTAGAGCAGCAACTCACTAGCAGCAATGACAACACTGACTCGCAAGTATAATAACGCCCAAAATTATTTTTTCAGGCAGCTTCGGCTGCCTGATTTGTTTTAGCTCTTGCATTTACATCCTTGCCTATATACGATATGTATACGTTTTATATATTGGCAAGCGCATGGGCATTGTAAAAATCAGCGATCAACTCCACGAAGAAATTCGTAAAGCTAGTACCACTATGGTGCGTTCAATTAACTCTCAATCTGAATACTGGATAAAAATTGGCATGTTGGCCGAGCTTAATCCAACCATGACCTACGCCGAAATTATCAAACAACAACTCGCACATGCCAATGTAACAGTGGGAGAAAATTTACATGAGTGAGATAATTATTAAAACGCCCGCACAAATTGCACTAATGCGAGAGTCTGGTCGTTTGCTCGCTCGGGTCTTTGCTTATTTAGACGAGCAGGTAAAAATCGGCATCACAACGATGGAAATAAATGATTTAGTCGAGCGCTATATTGTTGATGAACTCGCCGCTCGCCCTGCCAGTAAAGGTCAATACGATTACCCTTATGTACTAAATAGTTCTGTAAATGAAGTTGTATGCCATGGTTTTCCTGACGCTAAACGAGCATTAAAGTCGGGTGATATTGTTAATCTAGATATTACTCTTGAAAAAAATGGGTATATCGCTGATTCCAGTAAAATGTATATGCTTGGTGAAGTCTCACCGCTAGCGCAACGCTTAGTTGAGAAAACCTATGAGGCAATGTGGCAAGGGATCAAACTTGTTAAGCCTGGAATAAGGTTAGGCGATATTGGCAACGCCATTGCTAACTTTGCCCACACTAATGGTTACAGTGTTGTTCGTGAATACTGCGGCCATGGCATTGGTGAGCAAATGCATGAAGAACCGCAAGTTTTGCATTACGGAAAACGCAACACCGGGGTAGAACTAAAAGAAGGGATGACCTTCACTATTGAGCCAATGATCAATCAAGGTGCCGCAAAGGTAAAAACCAAACCAGATGGCTGGACTGTGATCACCCGAGACAAGAAACTCTCTGCACAATGGGAACATACTATTGTTGTCACTGCTGATGGCTATGAAGTACTAACCTTGCGAGAAGAAGAGCTCACCAACGATTGTGTAGACTAAGCTAAACAATGCCCACTTTATTGGTAAATAATCAACTGTCTCACCTGAGCTTTGAAAAATTCTCGCCCGATCAACGCTTAGCTGATTGGGTGCAGTGTTATTGGAAAATTGGTGCTTCGGGCGCGCAAACAGCGCAATTGTTTGACGAAAAACTCTACCCAGATGCAGGCGCAAGCTTAACCATTGATTTTAGCCATGATACGCCAATCGTTAGTTTCACGTTCAATCGCCATACTCTTGCAAAAACCTTTTCTAATCACGATAGTCTATTAAGTATTCGCTTTGCTCCTACAGGCGCTTACCACCTACTCGGAATAGCATTGCATGACTTAGCTGAAGAGAGTTACTTGCTAGGCTATGACTTTACCCCTCGTTGGTATAGCAGTTTAATAGCATGCGTTGAAAAAATGCACAACAGCCCACTTACCAGCCAATTATACCTACTCGAACAATGGCTGCTCAACCAAGCTATTAGCAATAAACTTGCTAAAAGCAGCACGCTGCAGGTGATACAAAAGCTAATCCAGCATAAGAACTCTGCCACCGATATAAGCAAAGAGTTAGGATTAACACGGCGAACGTTAGAGCGGCGCTTAAAAAAAGAAGCAGGCTTGAGCCCCGGCCAATTGCAGCAATTTTATCGGCTCAAAACTGCGCGAGCATTACTAAGTAATAGTCACGCCTCAGTAACTGATATTGCATTACAGTGTGGTTATTATGATCATGCACATTTCACTCATTCGTTTCTCAATTTCACCTTTGAAACACCACAGCAATATCGCAAACGTAAAATATTAAGCATTCTCACCTAAACTACCCCACAATGTCGCAAAACTACAAGGCAGCAAACACATAATTACTTAATGTATAACCTCAATAACAATTCACTATTGAGGAAAAACATGGCTAATCGTCTATCCCAACAAGCACTATATACACTGATCCCACGCATTCCCAAGCACCTTATAGAACTAGGTAACGTTGATTTTTCAAAAAATAATGCGCTCAATCAAACCATCATCCACTTAGTTAAAATACGGGTTTCGCAAATTAATCACTGTGCGTTTTGTCTAAATATGCACATTAATGAAGCCAGAAAAAACCATGAAACTCAAGCTCGGTTAGATATTTTAAGTGAATGGCAAGAAGTCGATGCCTTTACTGATGCAGAGAAAACCGCATTAGCATGGAGTGAAGCGTTAACCACTATTAGTCAGGCAACTATCACCGACGAAATCTACCAAAGCATAATCAACGCCTTTGGCGAACAAGGCATGCTAGAATTAACAACTGTTATTTTGGAGATCAATAGCTGGAATAGAATAGCAGTTAGCCTAGAGTTTAAACCTGATATTTAAATGCACATCAAACGATGGTTATACCCAAACATACTAAAACTATATTTGGGTATAAATTATAATGTACGCTTAAACACTTCGACTGAGGCATTTTGGTATTGGCTATTTACTTCATCCGCACATGTTACAACTGATCCTAAATCATGCAAATGACCATTAGCTAAACCATACACCCAACCATGAATCGTTAACTCTTGCCCCCGAGACCATGCTTCTTGCACAATATTAGTACGGCACACATTACGCACTTGCTCAATAACATTTAGCTCAATCAAACAATTTAAACGCTCTTGCTCGGGCATGTTATTTATTTGGCTAAGGAATTTTTCTTTAACATCACCAACATGACGTAACCAATTATCAATAAGGCCAAATTTTGCATCATTAAGCACCGCTTGTACGCCACCACAGCCATAATGACCAACAACCATAATATGTTTTACTTTGAGTACTTCAACAGCGTACTGCATAACAGATAAACAATTATGATCTGTATGTACTACTACATTTGCCACATTACGATGCACAAATAACTCACCCGGCATTAAGTCCACAATCTCGTTGGCAGGGACACGTGAATCAGAGCAACCTATCCATAAGTATTCTGGGTTTTGCTGCATTGATAGAATTTTAAAAAACTCAGGATCGTCTTTGCAAGTACGCTCGGCCCAGCGTTTATTATTCTCAAATAAATTTTTTAAATTTCTCATTGCATCTCTTTTTATGACGGTAAACTTGCTTGGATCAAGATATTACGTGGGGTTAATTGCTTTTCGCAAAATGTTGTCACGCTCACTTGATAACCCTGTTGCTGCAAATATAAAGCACGATCGAGCACAAGCCAAACCTCAATTGCTCTTCTAAATACATGTCGAACCAGTTCAATGCGATCAGTCACCTTTTTGCGCATTTTCCCCTTTAGTAAAAATGACTCGTAATCAATGTCTTGAGGTAACTCTAACGATTTTTTATCCGCCGCCCATGCACAAAATGCTTTAAATGAACCGGAGAAAATAGCTTTATGTACTGAAGGCACACTAACATAGCATTGTGAGCCTGTGAGAGATTTACGCAGTGCATCAAACCCTAAGCGCCATTCAACTTCTGTCTCACGTATTTTAGCCACCCGCGATGGTGCCGTAACCATTTCCTGTAGCGCTAATTTCAAATCACGATGGCATAGGCGCAGCTCGCTTTTTTTAGCCTCAACGCTCATGCCTTGATAAGTATCCTCTGTAAATAAGTGATAGCAACACGGTGAAAAGCTGATCTGCTGCGTTTTTGCAAGGCAGGCCTGATACATAAACGTTTGATGCAATCCGCCGCAGGCATGCAAAGCAACGGCATGCAGAGCTGGATAAAAATGCTTAGCAACATTGTCTTTTAACACATCGGCCTGAGTAAATCGCATAGCCAGCCCTTGTTGTTGTGCACTTTTTTCACCTTGCTCACATAATGATTGCTGGAGTTCTATACTGTGCACATTAGAGGCTTTGTTAAATGCAAGCATTCGACCTAAATGCCCTTTCCCCGCACACCATTCTAAAATAGGTAACGCAGGCTGTGGTCGCTCAAGTGCACTGACAAAGTCTTGTAATTGTGTAAATTTACGCCCTTTAATACCATTACTTAGCCAAAAAGGATATTCATCACGATCTGTGTTTGCAGCCGTTAACTCACACAAAGAAGTAAGAGTATCCAAACCGGGTATATAGGGGCTAAAAAGTTGGTAGAGCGCATTCTGATCAGTATCCAGTTCAGCAACCTGTTCATCGCTTAATAAATCAAAAACTGGGACTAACTCAGGCCATGGTAATTCGTCAAAATCAAAAGCTGTACACTGCCAAAAATTACGGTGTGTTATTAATAGGTTATCGAGGGCTGTAAACTGCTCAGCAAGGGTCATATGATCATAAGCGGTGAAATGTGAATGTGTATATTATACGCTTTTTCTCAGCATCAGTCGTAAATAAAGCGGTATTGATAATAAAGTTAAAATAATTGCAGCGATCAACATCCAGGACATTTGTATTTCTTCAGGTCTATCATAAGAGTAGATAAACCCTTCTTTTGCGCTATTAAACACAGTCTGATCGAACTTATATAAGTCTGCGATCAATCGCCATTTAGCCATCGACATAGCGCCGAGATGAGTCCCAGGAGGTAAAATATAATCCTTTAAGACCTCAGCTTCATACGTTAATTCGCTAAGACTTTTATTAGGAGCGTAATGTTGTTGGATAACGGCAATTGACTCATCTAAATTCATCATCGCATAGCGCCACCCTTTTAAGCTCGCCTGATGAAAATTTTCCACTGTTTGTGGATGGTATAAAAGCATATTTTCGGTGGTATAAAGAATATCGCTGTAGACATTAATGCCATACTTTTGTGGGCAAATTAATCTATGTTCAACCCCCGCCTGACGCATCAAAAATGGTTCGTTAGTTACATACACCTGCATCGCATCAAGTAATCCATCAAGCCAGTCTTGGCTCCCACCACTTCCTGAATAAACGGGGAGTTTTGAAGTGTTAATACCACTGCGCTCTAGCATTACCAGTAGTTCTGCACTTTCTTTACGACTAATACTGCTAATGCGTTTATTAGCAAAATCCCTAGGATGAAAAATTTCGGAGCTTCTTTTTACCATCCAACAATACGGTGAAAATTGTAATATCGCGGCCATAGCCACCAGCGGTTTGCCATCAATTCTATGCTGTAATATTCCTGAATGGCCAACCCCAAAGTGGGCTTGTCCACCCAGTACTTTACTAAAAGTATCCGGGTTATCTGGATCCGCGGGTAAGATAGTGACATTCAAGCCAGCATCTTTATAAAAGCCTTTTTCAGCAGCCATATAATAGCCGGCAAACTGAAATTGATGGAGCCACTTCAATTGCAGTGTAACATTTTTACTGGCAAAGCTTGCTGTACTGAACAACAAAGCAGCCACACTTAGTGTTAACAACCTTTTAAATGGCAACATGCAAACCTAGCTAGGCACTTTAATTATATAACTATAGATAACAGGCTTGATAAGACCAAAAAATATGTGCAATAAACAGTATCTCGCGTTAAATACTGTTTATTGCAAAGTGCTAGGGCGTGTTGACCTTTGTGGATTGAAATTTGTTCAATCTAGGGGCGATTTAATCGCGGCGCGAGGTTTGTAACCTAGCGGGCTAAGTAAAAATCGAGCAACAAAGAGTCAATCGCCCCTAGGAAGAACCCTTTGGGCAGCGCATGTTTGGCATTTATACTGCGTTATCGCCTATTTATGGGGAACAACCACACAACATAGGCTATACCTTGCCTAAATACCAAACATACTGCTGCAAAATTAATCACGAAAGCGCAGCACGCCCTAGGGCGTGTTGCGCTAGTGATTGGCAGCTTTTGCTGTATTAACTGAAGCCTGACTAGTCAAAAACTGAGTGAAACATGGATTGTGTGTTTCATCTTGTACACTGTAACCAAGACGGTTTAAGTGCTCGTTAAATATCTCATACTGACTTGGTTCAATTGCAAAACCAGCCAATACATTCCCCATAGAGCCACCATGGTTACGATAATGAAATAACGTAATATTCCAATTACAGCCCAAAGTATCTAAAAAGCGTGCCAATGCACCGGGATACTCAGGGAACTCAAAGCGCAGTAAACGCTCATGCATTTGCTCTGGTGCTTTACCGCCGACCATATAACGCACATGTAACTTTGCTAATTCATTATCTGATAAGTCGCAAAATTGGTAACCATTAGTTGCTAAATCACCTTTGAGTTCATCCAGCTCCTGCTGGCCTTGACGCAGCGCAATACCGACAAATATTTGCGCTTCGCCCGGGCCTGCATAACGGTAATTAAACTCTGTAATGGCACGCCCCCCCAATGAAGCGCAAAACTGCTTAAAGCTGCCTTTTTCTTCATTGATAGTAACGGCTAATAGCGCTTCATTTTTTTCTCCAAGCGCCGTGCGTTCAGCAACATAACGTAAGCGATCAAAGTTCAAATTAGCGCCAGACAATATAGCCGCTAAATGCAGGCCTTTATACCCCGTTTGTTGGCACCACTTTTTTAGCCCTGCCGTGGCTAATGCCCCTGAAGGCTCTGCAATAGCTCTGGTTGATACGAAAATGTCCTGCATCGCTGCACATATTTCATCGCCAGTTACTGTTACCACCTCATCACAAAATTTTTGCGCTAGACGAAAGGTTTCTTTACCTATAATCTTTACTGCTACGCCGTCTGCAAAGCTACCAACGCGCTCAAGCTCAACGGGCTCGCCAGCTTTCAGTGCCGCTTGCAAACACGCACTCTCGTCGGCCTCTACGCCAATAACCTTAATATCAGGACGTAATGACTTAATATAAACGGCCATACCTGCGAGCAATCCGCCACCGCCAACAGGAATAAACACCGCATCTAATTCATTAAGTTGCTGCATTAATTCTCGCGCTACTGTGCCTTGTCCAACAATAACATCAGGATCATCAAATGGAGGGACAAACACGCCATTTCGTTGTTCAGTTAATTCCAGTGCGTGTGCTTTTGCAGCATCAAAGTGATGACCATGTAATATCACTTCACCGCCAAGTGCGCGCACTGCATTAACTTTTATTTCAGGTGTAGTAAGCGGCATTACAATGGTCGCTTGATGGCCCAAATGTGACGCACTGAGCGCCACACCTTGAGCATGATTACCCGCAGAAGCGGTAATAACTACCGAGCCTTTTGGTAACTTTACTAGTTTGTTATACGCGCCACGCAATTTAAACGAATAAACCGGTTGCTGATCTTCGCGCTTTAACCACACTTGATTACCAAGGCGAGTACTAAGCTCAGCCATGTCACTTACATCAGTGACCTTAGCCAGTGGCTCCATATTCGCTTGGATTATAGCGCGAAAATAATCGAGCTCTTGAGAAACCATAATTAGCTAAGCTCCTCCAGTTTGGCTAAGTCACGCACCGCACCTTTATCGGCACTGGTGGCAAGCAGCGCATACGCTTTTAACGCAGATGATACATAACGCTCACGATTCAGTGGTTTATACGCTTGTTTACCGCGCGCAAGTTGCTTTTCTTTACGTGCTTGCAGCTCTTCATCACTAATCGCTAATGTGATCTCACGGGTTGCGATATCAATAATGATTTTATCACCATTTTCAACATAGGCTATCGCGCCGCCACTAGCCGCTTCAGGTGAAACATGACCAATAGATAAACCAGATGTACCACCAGAGAAACGGCCATCAGTGATCAAAGCACACTTTTCAGCGAGGCCTTTTGATTTTAAATAACTGGTTGGGTAAAGCATTTCTTGCATACCTGGGCCACCTTTAGGTCCTTCGTAGCGAATTACTACAATGTCACCAGCTTTTACTTCATCATTTAATATACCGTCAACCGAATCATCTTGAGATTCATATACCACGGCGGTGCCTTCAAAATGCAGCATTTCATCAACCACACCCGCACTTTTAACAATACAGCCATTTTCGGCCAAATTACCCGACAATACTGCTAAGCCGCCGTCTTGACGAAATGCATGTTCAACACTGCGTATACAACCATGTTCACGGTCATTATCCCCTTCATCCCAACGGCACTCTTGGCTCATTGCTTTAGTAGTACGAATACCCGCAGGGCCTGCACGATAAAACTTTTGTGCAACTTCATTATTAGGATCTGTCGCATCCCATTTTTTAACCAGTTCACCCATCGTCATACCAGCAACATGATTAACCGATAAGTCTACTAAGCCCGCTTTGCCAAGCTCACGTACTATCGCCATCATGCCACCCGCTCTGTGCACATCTTCAATGTGGTACTCAGGAGTTGCTGGCGCAACTTTACATAAAAATGGCGTTTTACGAGATAATTCATCAATGTGCGACATATCAAAATCAACCCCAGCCTCTTGTGCCGCTGCAAGTAAATGCAATACGGTATTTGACGAGCCGCCCATGGCAATATCAACAACCATTGAATTCATAAAAGCCGTTTTGTTAGCAATCGCACGAGGCAATACATCGTGGTTATCTTTTTGATAATACTCACGGCATAAATCAACAATGCGTGCACCCGCTTCAACATACAATCGTTTACGATCTTTATGAGTAGCAAGCGTTGTACCATTACCAGGCAATGCTAAACCTATTGCTTCGAGTAAACAGTTCATTGAATTAGCCGTAAACATGCCTGAACATGAACCACACGTAGGGCAAGCCGAGCGCTCCACTTGCTCTGAGTCTGCATCGCTTACACTTGGATCCGCACCTTTGACCATGGCATCAACTAAATCTAGCTTAATATCAATATTCGCAAGTTTAGTTTTACCTGCTTCCATTGGCCCGCCAGAGACAAATATGACGGGGATGTTTAAACGCAGTGCTGCCAACATCATCCCTGGAGTGATTTTGTCGCAGTTTGAAATACAGATCATCGCATCAGCACAATGACCATTAACCATGTATTCAACTGAGTCAGCAATTAAGTCGCGTGAAGGCAATGAGTACAGCATGCCGCCGTGGCCCATCGCAATACCATCATCAATTGCAATTGTATTAAATTCTTTTGGCACACCACCCGCTTGAGTGATGGTTTCAGCCATCAATTCACTGAGCTGGTTAAGATGAACATGACCTGGCACAAATTGTGTGAACGAATTTACAACGGCGATAATCGGTTTACCGAAATCAGAGTCAGTCATTCCTGTTGCACGCCATAATGCACGAGCACCTGCGCGCTTTCGTCCTTCCGTAGTTGTTGCACTTCTTAATTTAGCCATAGTTACCTCAGTGTTTGCAGCGACCAGCATTTAGGACGCTGACTTCCTCATTCTTAAATTTTTATTGTTAATTAGCACATGCCTATTAACGCTGTTGATTTTTTATAACAAGTTACATTGCTTGTTGTTGTAAATTTTCCAATGTCACATTTTTAACATCCACCAGCTTATTAAGCTGCGTGGTTAATAAATAAATAGGTTTATCACTGTCGACTGTCATTGCGACATGGTATTGGCCATCATCCATATTGAGTTGAAAATGGGTTAAATCAAAGCCACGATGACGCACAACGCGTAAAAAGCGTTCAACAGCGATACTTTGACTCTTTAAAGATACGGTTAAACTGTGTTTCATTTTGCACTCTCCGTCATCATTTCATCATTTGCAGCACCTGGTGGAACCAATGGCCATACATTTTCTTTATCATCAATACAGGCATGAACAATATAAGGACCTTTACTGCTTATTAGCGCGCTAATAGCATCATCAACTTGATTTGCGTGGGTAATTGTTTGCCCTGGGATACCAAATACAGCAGCCAGTTGCACAAAATCCGGATTGTCTGATAAATCGGTTTCGCTGTAGCGCCCTTCAAAAAACAGCTCTTGCCATTGACGAACCATCCCCAAACGTTGGTTATCAAGTATGAGTATTTTTACAGGTAAATTGTTACGGCGGATAGTCGCAAGCTCTTGAATGTTCATCATGATAGAACCATCGCCAGATACCGTGATTACAAAGTCATCTGGACGCGCTACTTGCGCGCCTATGGCGGCGGGTAAACCAAAGCCCATTGTACCCGCGCCACCACTGCTTAAATGGTTACTTGGATGACTAAATTTCATGTGCTGCGCCACCCACATTTGGTGCTGACCCACATCGCAACACACCACACCTGTTTTTGGCATACGCTTACTAAGTTGGTTAAGTAAATACGGGGCGAATACTTTATCGCCTGGGTAGTCATAACGCCATGCATGCTCAATGCTCATTGCTTTAGTGTGATCACGCCATGCTTGCTCAGTCACAAAACACTCAAGTTGCGGTAATGATGTTTTTAAATCTGCAATTAATGACGCTCTAGCGGGTTTACGCTTACCCACTTCAGCGGCATCGATATCTAAATGGATTACTTTTGCTTTGGCTGCAAATTTACCTAAATTACCCGTCACACGGTCATCAAAGCGTGCGCCTATGCATACCAACACATCACATTCTTGTACTGCAAAGTTAGCCGCTTGCCCGCCATGCATCCCAAGCATGCCCAGTTCATATTCGTACTCAGGCAATACACTACCCAGTGCTTTTAAGGTTGATACTGCTGGCATTTGCGTTTTATTTAAAAATTGCATTAACTCATTTTGCGCACCCGCCGCTTGAACACCGCCGCCAACATAGGCAACGGGGCGTTTTGCTTCGCTTAATAGCTGATTAGCTATAGCAACTTGATTTAAATCTAGTTCTGGAAGGTAATCATCAGCTGCTAACCAAGGTTTGAATGGCACTTGCGCCATTTGAATATCTTTAGGGATATCAACTAACACCGGACCTGGACGGCCACTTTGTGCCAAATGCATTGCTTCTTGGAGTATTTCAGCTAAATCTTCAGGACGTTCCACCATGTAACTGTGTTTAGTACATGACAGTGACATGCCCAGCACGTCTATCTCTTGGAATGCATCTGAACCGATTGCGGCTGTTGGTACTTGACCTGTGATAGCAAGTAGCGGCACCGAGTCCATCATTGCATCAGCCAGGGCGGTAATTAAGTTAGTAGCACCAGGGCCGGAGGTCGCAAAACAAACCCCTAACTTACCCGTGCTGCGAGCATAGCCTACAGCAGCAAAACCAGCCCCTTGCTCATGGCGAGTCAAATAATGCTTCACTGGCGCGCCGTACAACGCATCGTAAATTGGCATGATGGCTCCACCTGGGTAACCAAACACTTCATTTACGCCATGTTTGGCTAATAAATCGATTGTTAACTCTGCGCCTGTCATTAAATAACCCTCATTCCTCAGTGACATTTTAAAGCTCAATAACCTGTTCTAAACCCTGAAACTAAAAAGCCCCCCGACTGTTAAGGCGGGGGGCTTTATCAATGCTTTACTTTCTTAAAGCACTAAGTAGCCCCCGCGGTAATAATAATCACCACGACGTTAATTAGGACTAGGTTTAGTGCGTTTGTAAGCATGTAATAAATACCAATAATTTGTTGAATTAGGCAAGGGTATCAATTCCCCCGCTGTCTTTTTATATTAGTACCGCGATGAGCAGCTCAAGTCAACCTTAAAATCAATCCAAAAAGAAGAGGTTGATATCGTTTAAAAGGTATAAAAATCCAACATAAACCAATAAATAGATTTATTTTTCCTACATTCGAAAGTATTGATATTTCATACCCCGTTATAACCAATTAACGGTTTGATTAATTTTTGTGACTGTTTCAATAAATTATTCTTTTTAAGCGACTAAATCAGTCTAATTCAAAAAACCAGCAAAAATACCACACCAGCAGCAACGTCTTCAGGTAAAGAGTAGTTTCTCCTCAGCGTTTCTTAAGTCTAATTAATTAATATAGCGAGGTTATGTTTACAGAGTATTGCTATGTTAGATTTAATTAAAAGATTACCCTCGCTTAAAGTTACGACCAATAATAAACACGTCTATTTTCACTGTAGCGCCAACGTATTTATTGTAGTGCTAGCTTGTTACTACTGTTTAGTGATCAACATACCTTTTATAGAAGGTGCATTTACGGCAATTACTGCTTTAAATTCATTTTCATGGTTATTTTTGCTGTCTGTACCACTTTTGTTAATGTGTTTGCTGGTGCTGTTTTTCTCACTGCTTTCCACTCGCTGGCTACTAAAGCCAGCCGCCTACATACTGTTAGTGATTTCTAGCGCCGCGCTATATGGCTCTGTTAATTACGGCGTGGTGTTTGATTATTCAATGATTCAAAACACTTTTGAAACCGACGGCAAAGAAGCAATGAGCTACTTAAATCCCCAGCTCATTGGCTTTTTAATGTTGTTTTGCGCCATACCGCTATTTGTTTTGAATAAAGTGAAAATTAACTTCAATCGCCCACATCAAGAGCTACTCAGTCGTAGCAAGCTAGTTGCCGGCTGCTTAGTGCTCATCGCACTTGTGGTCGTTAATTTTTATGCTGATTACGCTGCAACTGGGCGTAATAATCGGATTCTGAAAAAAGAGCTCATTCCATTTCAATATTTAACGAGTAGCTATAAATATATCCGTGATCAATGGCTATACAAAGATATGCCATTTAAACAACTTGATACCAATCCACTATTAGTTAAACCAAGCCAAACACGCGTTACCGTCATTATGGTAGGCGAAACAGCCCGCGCTGAAAATTTTAGCTACCAAGGCTACCCTCGTAATACTAATCAATATACGCAACCGTTGGGCGTGCATTATTTTAATAATGTGGCTTCGTGTGGTACAGCTACCGCAGTGTCTGTTCCTTGTATGTTTTCAGCTCAGCCACAAGTTGCATTTTCTCGTCGCGACACTGACAACCAACAAAATATACTGGACCTAGCTCAAAGTGCGGGAGCAGATGTACTGTGGATTGATAATAACAGCGGCTGTAAAGAGGTATGCAACCGTGTTACTACAATCAACAATGAAGCAATTAAGACCCCTAATAATGCTGCTTTTTGTCAACAAGCACATTGTTACGATGAAGCGCTAATTGCACCTTTACGACGCAAATTGGCAAACCTTAGCCACGCTAATACCGTTATTGTATTGCATATGATGGGCTCTCATGGGCCTACGTATTTTCAGCGCTATCCTGAACAATTTAAACAATTTACCCCCACTTGTGATCGCAGTGATATTCAAAACTGCTCTAGCACACAATTAACGAATACATACGACAACACCATTGCCTATAGCGATTACGTAAATAGCTTGGCCATCGCACAACTAAATGCACTCCCTGACAATATAGAAAAAAGCTTTTTATATATTTCTGATCATGGTGAGTCTCTAGGTGAAAATGGTGCGTATCTGCATGGTTTTCCATATAGCTTTGCCCCTAGCGGCCAAACTCATGTTCCTCTTTATATTTGGGCTGATCATACAAATCAAGGCATTACAAATACATGTATAGCGCAAGCAAACCCAACGCAAAGCCTTTCTCATGACAATATTTTTCATACCTTAGTGAATTTAATCGGCATTAACACTCTCACTTACCAACAAAACTTAGATGTACTTGCCCATTGCCAGCCAATCACCCAACTTAAACATCACAGCGAAGTAATCTTATGAATAATAAAACAGTGATAAAACGCCAGGGACTAATGCGCCTTATATTTACCTTACGCCATACTTTTAATGGCTTAAAATGGATGAGTAAACACGAGGCCGCATTTCGCCAAGAGCTCATGCTATTTAGCCTGCTAGGACTGTACTTATGGCTTCAAACGATCCCGCTATCAGATAAGTTACTATTAGCTGCCAGCCTTTTATTTGTGTTGTTTGCAGAGCTCGTTAATACCGCAGTTGAAGTGGTAGTCGATCGCATTGGGACTGAGCACCATGAGCTGTCAGGACTCGCCAAAGACATCGCTTCTGCGAGTGTATTTATTGCCATGCTTATTTGCGCTGCAATTTGGTGGGCACTATTATGGGCTTAGTTAATCAAACCGCGTTTACAGCATTTAAAAATCGTCTTGGTCCATACTGGGTATTAATGGTGTTTTTTGCTTTATCGCTCTGTATCCTCACACTCGCTCGCTTTAGTCTGAGCATATGGCAAGGCGAAAGAGTTTTTAGCTCCCACGCGTGGATGTCTATTTTTATAGGTGGTTTACGGGTTGATATCGCGACCTTAAGTTATATTTTAATGCCTGCATTATTACTTATTATTGCCAGTACTTTATTCTCCAGAGAACATGTTATTCGCGTTATCATTAAATACTATTTAGTATTCATGGCCGCTTTATTAATCTTTTTTGAAGTGATCACACCAACCTTTATTAACGAATACGACTTACGTCCAAACCGCTTATTTATTGAGTACCTCATTTACCCTAAAGAAGTCTCAAAAATGATTTTTTCAGGTTATAAAGTTGAAGTATTTATCACTTTACTCGTGTTGGTTTTAGGCGTGAAGCTAGCCACTAAAATTTTTTCAAGTCAATGGCGTAGTCAAAGTAAACTCTCAGCTATAACGCATACACTCCTAATTGTAAGCTTATTGTGCTTAACAGTATTAGGTGCACGAAACTCGTTAGGGCACCGCCCACTTAACCCTGCGATGGTCGCATTTTCCACTGATCATTTATTAAATGACCTGACATTAAACTCACTGTATAGCGTCGCCTTTGCAATTAAACAATTAGGCAATGAAAAATCCAGCCAAGATTACTACGGCACAATACCTGAACCAGAGTTACTCAATTTAGTCAGAGCAGCAATGCAAAACGAATCTGCATTATTTAACGATACAACAGCACCAACAAAAACCTTTCATAGCGCTAGCAACCAAGGCAAAGCAAAGAATTTGGTGATCATTTTACAAGAAAGTTTAGGTGCACGTTACGTGGGGACATTAGGTGGCTTACCACTGACACCAAATATTGACGCGCTCTATCAACAAGGTTGGGGGTTTGATAATTTGTACGCCACTGGCACTCGTTCCGTCAGAGGCATTGAAGCTGTGATCACCGGCTTTGTGCCAACCCCTTCACGTGCCGTTGTCAAATTAGATAAATCACAACGAGACTTTTTCACTATCGCTGATTTTCTTGCCAAGCGGGATTACCATACACAGTTTATTTACGGCGGTGAAAGTCATTTCGATAATATGCAAAGCTTCTTTTTAGGTAATGGTTTTAAGCAGATTATTGATAGTGATGACTTTGCTAATATTGACTTTAATGGCTCGTGGGGTGCCTCAGATGAAGATCTATTTAACCAAGCCGATATAGAATTAAATAAATTGCAGCAACAGAATAAGCCATTTTTTAGTTTAATTTTTTCAAGCTCAAACCACAGCCCTTATGAATTTCCTGATGGTAAAATCACTTTATACGATAACCAAAAGCAAACCCGCAATAATGCCGCTAAATATGCAGATTACGCATTAGGCACTTTTATTGAGAAGGCAAAAAAATCACGCTACTGGGAAGATACCATCTTTATTGTTATTGCTGATCATGACTCACGTGTTTCTGGCGCAAGCCTTGTGCCTATCGATCACTTTCGTATTCCTGCTGTTATTTTTGGTAATGGCATTACCGCTAAACGCGACCACCAGCTAGCAAGTCAATTAGATATCCCAGTGACACTGTTATCACTTATTGGTGCCAGTGGCGAACACCCAATGATAGGTCATGACCTATCGCAAACAATGCACTCAGATAAACATCGCGCGATAATGCAGTACGATAAAAACTTTGCTTATATGCAAGGCAATAAAGTCGTCATATTACAACCACAAAAACCAGCTACAACGTACACTTACACACAAAATAAACTGGTGCCGACTAGCAATGATCCAATAATGGTCAAACAAGCGTTAGCTCACGCTAATTTAGGCAACCTTGCCTACCAAAAAGGTTGGTATCATTAATTTAAGCAGCTTGCTACAGTTAGAAGCTAAAGGTTATGTTTTATAAAAGCTAACAGCATGAAAATACTAATAATCGAAGATTCAGAGCCGCTAAGGCGCAGCCTTCTCGTGGGGCTAAACAATTTAGGCTTTACCGTGGATGAAAGCGGCGATGGCTCTGAAGGTTTGAGTATGGCGCTATCAAGTGATTATGACTTAATCATACTCGATTTAATGCTACCCAGTGTTGATGGTATGAGCATATTACAAGCGCTAAGGAGTACGCCCAGCCAAACACGGGTATTAATTCTCTCAGCACGCAGTGAAGCGCACGATAAAATAAATGGCTTAATGAAAGGCGCTGATGATTACCTCACTAAGCCATTCTCGTTTGAAGAGCTGCATGCTCGAGTGCTTGCGTTGTCACGTAGAGGGCAACTACAAAGCCAACAAAATACATTACGTGTTGGTGACTGCGTATTAGACTTGAGTTTAAAAACGTTTAATTATCAGCAGCAGTCAGTCAATATCACTCGTAATGAATACAAAATTATCGAGTGTTTATTTAGCGCAAAAGACAGAGTCCTTGGGCTTGAAATGATCAGCGAAGCCGTCGTTGGGCAATTTGATATGCTCTCAAAAAACGCGCTAGAGGCGCATATTTCAGCCGTTCGTAAAAAAGTGCGTCTATTAGGCGGCGAACTACCAATAAAAAATAAACGTGGATTTGGCTATGTCGCCTCAGAGAATTAAAATTCATTCAATTAAACGTAAACTCGTAAATAATATCAGTGCGGTTATATCCGTTATTTTAGTCACTATTTTTTTAACCGTGGATTTAAGCGTTGATGGCTGGGTTGAAGATCAATTTAATCAATCTCTTTCAAATAAATCGAACTATTTAAAAACATTGGTTGAGGACGATAACGGCATACTAGAGTTTGATTTTGCAGGTGAGTTTATGTCTGAATACGAACAAGCTAATGCCACAGAGTTTTATCAACTATGGCATGAGCAACGTACTTTTGAAAAATCAGATTCATTAGCGTTATACCCATCCGTTGAACTGCCTAATTTAGACATTCCAATCAACGAGTTTAAAATTATTGATTACGTATTACCTAATGGTGAAAGCGGTCGCGCTATGATCAGCCATTTTATTGCTCAAAAAGATGACGATCTCCCCCAAGATAATAATCACTTTATGACAATGACATTAACGATTGCAGCCCCTACCGCCGCTTTAAATAAAGTACTGATTATTATTGATGTGGTGTTTGTACTCACCTGTATTATTGCTGTTTTTGGGGTGCGCTATTTAGTCACGCGCATTGTAAGTCGAGGGCTTTATCCGCTAAATAACTTAAATGAACAAATTAAGTTATTGGATATTACCGGTGCATCACAAACAATAAAAAGTGATTTTCCTGTAGAGGAAATTGAGCCGATACGTAACGAGCTCAATAAATTTATTACCACCAACCAGCAGCTGTATCAAAATGAAAAACGCCTCACAAGCGATATAGCCCACGAGTTAAAAACACCTATTGCTGAATTAATAAGCTTATCTGAAGTCGCACTGCGTTATCCTAACGATGAACGAATTAGCGCCACTTATACCAGTGATATACTGGCGATTTCGGTGCGAATGAAAGCCATTGTAAATAACTTATTGTTATTACAACGCGCTGGAAGCAGTTCGATAGAGCTAACCAAAGAAATCATCACTCTGGCTGATTTTATTCAACAAACCTGTAACGAATTAAATTTTAAACACCCAAACATTAAGCAGCGTTTAAATCTTACAGTTGTACCGACAGCTCGCGTTGTCGCTGATCGGTTTTGTTTGCATACTATTTTATTAAATTTACTCGATAATGCCTTATTCTATGGCTTAACCACTGATCCTATCAACTTACACGTTGAGCAATCACCTGATAATACAACAATCACCTTATGTAATACCTTGGTAACACCTTTAACGGCTCAGCAGCTGGAAGCTATTTTTGATCCCTTGTACCAACTTGATAGTTCAAGAACAAATAACCAACGCCATGGCTTAGGATTAGCGATAGTTAAAAGCATTTGTACACTTAATAAATTTACTATCAAAGCAGAAAATAAACCAGACTCCCGCTTAGCCCTAATTTTAATATTACCCAATTAAACATATTGGTTTAAGATGAACGCATACCTAAACAATAAGGACAATTATGAATTTTACACAGCGTATTAGCAGCTACTTTATTTTATCTCTTTTACTGTGTGCCAGTTTTGCCAGCCATAGTGAGCCTGGCCTTTGGAAAATAGAAAAAAACGGCATTAACTCTTACCTTTTTGGCACCGTGCATGTAGGTGATACCTCCATGAAAGGACTTCCTAAAAAAGTTATCAAAGCAATTGATGCCAGCGAAAAAGTAATTGTAGAAGTTGATATCAGCGCTATTAGCCCAATCGAAATGCAGCGCCGTTCAATGCCTTTTATGATGCTTAAAAATGGTAAAACACTACAGTCAGAGCTCTCTGAACATAACTACAAAAAGCTCAAAGAATACTTCGCCGAAAAGTCGATTGATATTGCGATGTTTAACAACTTAGCACCGTGGGCCGTTATGGTCACTATGATGCAAATTGAATTTCAAAATGCTGGGTTTTCAGATCAAAATGGCATTGACAAGCAAGTACTTGCTTACTCCAAAAGCAATGGCATTGCTATTGGTGAGCTAGAAACCCTTGAGTATCAAATGGAAATGTTTAATCACATGTCTTTATTAAGCAATGAAATGATTGAAGAAACATTTGAGCAACTCGCTGATGTTGAAACTTACTTTATTACCTTAGTAAATGCGTGGAAAAATGGCGATATGACAACGTTAACCAAGTATTACAATGAAAGCTTTGATGACAGCAGCTACGGCGAAATCAGTGAACAGGTCATGCTCATTGAGCGCAACAACAACTGGGTGAAGGAACTCACTCCTCGTATTGGTAAAGAAAAGCTATTCATTGCAGTCGGCGCACTGCATTTACCAGAGCAACACGGTTTATTAAAGCAATTTAAAGATCACGGTTTTACCGTCACTCGACTGTAAGCAACCACCATTAAAACCACCATTAAAACCACCATTAAAACCAGCTGAGTAATACCAGCTGGTTATTAAGGATAACGATGAAACGTTTTAAATTCACAATTTCATACTTTGTATTAGCCTTACTTTTAAGCGCTGTTTACTATTACCAAGAAGGCAGCTTCAACCTAAGTGGAACATTAATTTTCGCCTCTATTATTCTTGTTATGGAAGTAAGCGTTTATTTTACGATCAAACTTTATAAAAAATATAAAAAGCCCTTAATAGCAAAAGCCTAACACTATAAGTGGTACTTAATATTTGTCCTTTTAACTTTTACATGGTGATTTACATAAATTACCATGTCAGCGCCTATTATTATATTTAGAGCTATAACACAGCTGATCCTCTCGTCAAGCCCCAAACATAGTTTGTTTATATTATAAATACGATATTTAAGATAGATGTCATCTTAGTATTATTTGGGCTAAAAATTATCTCTTTTTATCACTACTCGCTCATCGTTCATTAAATGAGTAAATATCATTGAAAACCCTAAATTACATGCATGAAAATCACTGCATGATTGCATCTTTAATTTTTTAATGAGTAGTTCAAGTTCTATGCGATTCGCTCGCTGCTTTCTGTTTAGACTTTCACAGTAACTTCTTGTGAAGCTATTTGTTTTTCATACTAATTAAAAACCAGTAAAAAATATGAAAAATACAACCTTTAGGGTGGATGTCTTCTGAATAAGTATTCTGAGTATTAGTACTGTATTTACCAGAGTAACACGATTTATTAAAGCAATTTAAAGATCACGGTTTTACCGTCACTCGACTGTAAGCAACCACGGATAAACAATCCAGCCGCTTGGTTATTAATAGCCAAGCGGGCTGCTTTAACTTCAATACCGATTTGATTACACATTTAAACATACCAATAATAAGCGCTAAATTACCCTCACTTACTTCTCATTCTTTCCTCTTTGCGCAAAAAAATTAAGCGAATTATTTTCAAAAAGATTAATAGGCGCTGCGCTTAAGAGGTAAAATCTAAGTTAGTATGTTAGGTAACTAAAAGTCAGGGATTGGCGTAGGTCGTGCTTTAGCGCGTAAAATACAATAACTAAAAACTGTCGCCATAAATGACGACCTACCGGATGAGCATTCTTTCCTCTATTATGCAAAAAAATTTAAGCAATTATTTTCAAAAAGATTAATAGGCGCTGCGCTTTAGAGGAAGTGAACGAATTTGTTTATTGATTTAGAATTGACCATCATTGTATAAAGCGGCCAAAAAGACTACTATCGACTGGTTAAGACTTATATCTATTAGGCATTCTGACTAGTATAAACTTCTCAATTCGTAGCCTAATTGTTCATGCAACTTTTCATAAATATCTGAATAAGCAACATAATGTGTTTCAGCCTCGCATTCATTTTTAGACCTATTACACTTGGTTGCTGCTGTTTGTAGTTCATCTAATTTATTGCGTAGTTTGTCGTTTGATACACGCTGAATTAAAATTGATGTTTTTGAATTCAACTCAAATAATTGTTCATCTAAATTTTCAAGAATATGCTCTTTCCATTCACAAGTTAAGTCGTAAATTTTCATTTTTGATCGATATGAGCGAGAACAGATGAGAATATATTTTCGAATTTCAATTTGTAATTCAAGTAACGTTTCTCTTTGGAATACTCTTGCACGCTCTTCTCGATCTTGAATTTTGGTGTTTCTTGAAGTTTTATATGTAATCTAATTTGTCATCGCGGTAGTAGCAATACTTGCTGTAGCCCCTACAAGCGTACCAGCAAACCCCCAAGTCATTGCATCCATAGTAGCCCCAATGTGATATATCTAACAATTCAATCAAAGAGTACCTTCCTCTTTTAGACAAAAGGCGCGTACCCTTATATACATTACTCATTAATAACAAATTATGTAACTGTTTACTATCCATATACTTTAAGCCAGTTTATTTTTATTGATTGAGAAGTAAGTGGCTTTTCCTAATGCCTAGCATCTAGAACCTTTTCTTTGCTAGTAAAATAATAGAGTTGCTGTAATTGCGGATTTTCCGGCGCCATTACCACCTAATAATACCCTATGTTCACCACTGTTACTTGCCAGCTTATACCTTTCAGCAGGTAACCATCTCGCTCTTCAGCGCCTAACCGAGCTGTAATATTTTGCAGTTGAATTGATTGCACTAAACGATCCTCTACGTTATTTAACCTGAAAATACATGACTTTGATAAAGATAACTACTGATGGTAAAAATTAATTTAAACCTTTTTAAACCTTTTTAAACGTCACTGCGTCTAACTTATAAACCAACTAATAATGAGCAATACTATGAACAATTTTTTACTTTTCACAGCCGCCAGTGCACTATTAACAACCAGTGTTTTTGCTCATGCTGAGCCACATATTGAGCAAACATTTAATATTTCAGGGCAACAGCAGTTGGATATTAATGTCCCTGTTGGCAGTTTAGAACTGACGACTCACCAAGGCTCTAATGTTAAAGTATCGATAGAGTTTAAAGCTAAAAACAATAACGGATTCAAATCTGAGATTGATCTTGAAAGTATCACGTTAGATCATCAACAAAACGCCAATAAATTAAGCCTAAATGTAGATAATGACGACATCCAACAAAAGTGGGTTGTTAGTTTACCAACGAGCATGGCTATTGATTTAGAGCTTGGCGTGGGCGATATTGAAGTCAATGATTTTGCTAACTCAGCCGATATTGACGTAGGTGTTGGTGCGGTGCGTATTCGCAGCGAACTTGATGATTACAAACGTATTGAACTTGATAGTGGTGTGGGCGACACGCGTGTATCTAACATGAAAAATGATGCTCAGCATACCCGTAAAATGGTAAGTTCTGAAACACTATACCGTGGTAATGGTCAATATTCTATTAATGTTGAAGTGGGCGTAGGTGATATTAAAATCACTCGCTAACCTTGTCAGCAAATAAATAGTTTAGCCCTTAACAGCTTCAATAAGGGCTTTTTTAATATACTCAGCATTAATCGGTTTATATACATGATTATTGACGCCCAATTCGTAGGTCTTCTCTAAATCAGCGGTTGAGGTATTTGCAGTGACGACAATAATAGGCACTTGCGATTTTAATTCTTGACGAATAACCTTAATCGCCTGAAAACCATCCATTACGGGCATATTTAAGTCCATAAAAATTAAATCGTACTGAGATTCAGTTACTTTATCCGTTGCAATTAAACCATTTTCAGCCATGTCATAAGTGTAATTTAACTCTGCCAAAATACGCCCTAATATCATTGCATTAAGTGGGTTATCTTCAACAACTAGGCAATGTAAATTTACTGGTAATTGAGTTTCATCACCGGCATTTGCGACTTTAACAGGTAACACCACATGCACTTTTGCACCGTAAGGTTTGTTACTTAAAAATTCGATATCTCCTTGCTGTGCCGAAACTATATTCTGCACGCGAGAGAGCCCCATTTGCAGGCCTTGAAAGTGATTTTGTTGCGTCTCATTTTGTAAAAAAAACGCTGGTGAATCCCCTAAAAATCCCGTCCCGGTATCACTTACTGTTAAATGCAGTTGCTGCATTTTATGTATGGATGCAGATACCGTTATATTGCCTTTATCTGTAAATTTAATCGCATTGCTCAGTAACTCGCCAACCAATTGCTGCAAACGGGGATGATCCAACTCCACATCACAGTCAAGCTCTGGCGATAAATTTATAAATAAAGCGAGTTGCTTTTGTGTGCAAGCAAATTGATACGAATTAACCACCGACTGTAAGCTATCTAATACATTCGCACGAGACAATTTGAGTTGCCACAAACCTTTATTTATCAACTGGGCTTCATGTAACTCATCTAACATATTGATAAGGCGATTAGCGCAGTATTGCGCTTGTTGTTTTACAGCCTGTTGCGCTGTGTTAACTTCTAGCTCATCAATTGCATGCATCAACCCTTGTAATGGGGTTCTAAATTCATGACTGGTACGCGCAATGAACCGTTCCTTGTTTTGGCTGATTTGTTCTGCATATTTTTTTTGTTGTTGGTATTTATTTAATGTTGCGATTATTTGACGTTCCATTGGCTGAAAAATAAATTTCAATTCAATCATCAATAGCAGTAATGTTAGTAGCCAAAAAGAGAGCTCTAAATAAGATATTAGCGCTACTTTGTGAGTCGTTTGTTGCTCAAACAAAGTAACTGCGTCGTCTAGTTTAGTTAGTAGTAATTCAGCTTCATCAAGGCTAAAAATATGCAGATTAGCAATATTCGATTCTGACTGTTTTAATATTTGTTGCGCAGTAAGAATATACTGCTCACTTTGTATTGCGAGCATATCAGGCATCGAAAAATAATGATCTTCCAACTCTGTATTTAGATAAAGATAATGACCTTGCTGATCTTGTTTCGTTAAAAATTGGTGACCTTGTTGAAACTCAGTAACTGCATTTTCAAGGGCCTCTTTGTATTTGGGATGCTGTTGTAGCTTATGACTGTCATTTATTATATTGCTATACCAAGCAATTTTTTGTGAGAGCATACGCTGTTTACCTGCAATGTTAATCACCAGTGATTCATCTTTTTGTATTGCAAATAAATACTGCATCAGCAATGCGGCTGCAGTACTGAGTATAGCTATCGCTAGTAATGCCCAGCGGTAACGTGATCGAATATTAGCAATTATCTGTAACATTGCGGGCTCATCTCTTTTTGTCTAAGTGTAGACTACCAATGATAAACAACCACCATTTTACTGTGTATTGTCACTTTAAAGCCTCCCCTTAAAGTGACGCAAATGTTTTAAATTAGCGGTTCTCTAAACGATTATAATCAAACAGTCCATATTCAATCCCTCGATATTGTTTTGCTACTTTGTGCAAAATATCACTGTACAGCCAAAACTCAGGGTTGGTACGACGAATTCCAAACCGGCTTTTTAAAGAGCGATAGTCAGCCTCAACTTGCATCATTGGGAGTAACTGCGCAAATTCAGTCACTTGGTCTTGGTTATTCAAATACCAAATTGCTTCAGGGTAATCACCAATAAAACCAGGCACAATTGTTATTGTGTCTTCGGCAAATGCACGTTGTCCATCTTCATTCAATAAACTCGATATATTAAAGTGTGCATTGTGGTGAATCAAAGTATACGCTTGATGCTCGCCATCTGTTTCTTTTACTAAAACATATGAGACTTGTGGTAATAAATTAATTGCTTTAGCCGGCATTGCGTTCAATTGTTGTAATGGCTCTGGCACTTGGGTGTAATCAAACCGAGGGCTTAATATTGGCTTTAAGGTACTTTTAATTAGCTTATATAATTCATGTTGTTGATCGTTTGTGTTGTACGTAATACCCGTTGGCTGACTAAACTCATCGCCACTTTTAAAGAAGTTGGTTAAACTTGTTGGCGATTTACGATACCAATTAGCTTTTAATTCTTGGCGCTGTTGTTTAGGTAATAATGCTAGAAAGTTTTGCTCTCCCTCTAGGCGTAAAAAGTCCATATACAAACGAGTAAGTAATTGATGACCAACATTTCCATATACATCAAAGCCTGCAACTAACAAGTAATGAATACGTTCAAATAACGCATAATCAAGCACCCACATTGTTTTTGGTTCTTGCCCTATTAAACCTTTAACGACGGTCGCACTATCGAAATGACGAAAAATTGTTAATGCAGCATTGTTATTGGTATTTTCACCACGCCACAGTAGATCGGTCGTTAAATGTTCGCCATTTTTAAACATTTTATTTGCTAATTTAACCTTTGCTTCTAAGTAAGTACTCTGGCGGTTCGCGTATTTAACCCAACTTGAAATTGGTAATGCATTACTTTCTTCAGCTGCAGGCAGTGCAAGCGCATCTTCATGCTGTAGCAGCATGTGCCCAACCTCTGGCGTGGCAACTTTATCTGGATCTGCAAACGCGACCCAAAAATGATCGTTAATAACATTTAACGCTATTTGACCACGACATACAGGCCCTTTAATAAATCCCATTATAATAAGTTCAGCTTCATCAAGCATAAACTGGTATTTAGATTTCACAGGCATTAAAGCAAATACTTTAAACGGGTTTGATGCGATCTCAGGTTTATAACTAGGCATTGCTGTTACGGTATAATCAGGTTCAATAAACTGCGTATATAAACGGGCAAGCTTTGCGTCATCTAATGCTAAAGGTAAATGGGTTTTTGCTAGAATAGTTGATCGCTCGTGCATTAAACGGTAATAAACGCGATCTACTTTAGGGTCATCGTAGGGGCGACGCGTACTAATCAATTTAATATCTTCACCCGGCGGGGTACTGGAACGCACTAACTTAAAAAAACTTTTATTGTCGTCTTTACTGAAGTAAATATTTGCTAAATACCAGTGTTCAAAAATATAACGCGCAGTCAGTTGGTACTTTAAACTATCTTGGTTTAAAAACTGTTCCCACCGTAAAACCTGCGCTAGCGCTACTTTATCCGGCGCTGGGATATGCGCTACTTTTCCGCCTTCTTTTAGCCACTTTTCTAAGTGTTTAAATTCAGTTTGCGTTATCCCTGGTAATCCATAAGGCATACCAGCATGAGGTTGAGCTTTTGCAAAACGATCAAACTCGCCCATTGTCGTACAGCTCTGTTTGCGATCAAGAGAAAAATCAAATTCCTTACCTAGTACTCCTTCTTTCGGTAACGGTGAGCTCATTTTTAAAAGCAAACTATTATACAGCACACTCCCCGCTAAGTTGGCTTGCTCAGTTTGCGCACGCTCGTTCAATACAGGGGTAAAGTTTTTTTCACGCCACTGCTGCGTATCCGTTGCATCAAAAAGCAATCGACTTGGGTTCAAGGCTAATAAACGCGTGCCATCGTAAACAAGGTCTTTACTTAAGCCTCTATCAATACCTTCTGGCGATGAAAGTTTTAATTGGCAAGGCGCATCATAACAACCATGGCACACTACGCAGCGCGTATCTAATAACGGTTTTACATGCTGCAGAAATTCAGCTCCGCTGCCTGTGTTATGTGCAACTATTCGTGGTTGAATCTGTTCTTGGCCAAATATTTCATCGTAATGCGCAGCGCCTAAATAGGCGCAGCCACTCATTACTATTACCAAAAAGCTTACTAATAGAGACTTCTTCATTTTTTACTCGTCCTCATCCCCAAGATCAAACGTCGGCATCATATCCATTTGCGGTGATACAAATGTTTGCCCTGAATCCGTATCAAGCATCGCGCTCAATAGTGGACCGTGCGTTAACGTTAATTGGGCTTGATGTTCGTGGTTAAGTAAGTCTAAAAATAAAGGCGAGCTTGCCTCTAGTTGATAATCAGTAATGCTAATGCCAATACTGCTGTCTTCGCCCGGGTTTTGACACAGCTGGGCTAATACTGTTTCGTCTAATACCACTGTTAACAGTAAGTCGGGGGTTTCTAAATCGCGTGAATTTAACGTGTCATCAAAAAGGAATAACGGGAGGGTTAAATTACTGTTTTGCTCAAGTTCCATGCTCTGCTCTCAAATACTAAAATCGTTGATATGCAAGCATTATAGCAAAAATAATTTATTTAAAGTAAAACTGGCTTTCGATAAAGGAGCCAGTTTTATTTGTTATTGCGCGGTGCTTACCATGGCAAGGTCTCACCATTTGAGTGCCAAAAGCCTCCCGTATTCGTTATGTTTAATTCATTAATCCGCAGTATTAAACGCCCTGCTGCATCCTCAGGAGAAATATCACCTGCAAAATTAACCATTTGTGTTTGTACAAAACCGGGATGAAATAGCCCAACGGCAATTTGCTTGCCTTTCAATTCATGCGCCAAGCTTACTGATGCAGCATTTAGTGCAGCCTTTGACATTCGATAACCTATGTAACCACCCGAGCCGTTATCAGCAATTGAGCCCATACGACTGGTTATCATCGCTACTTTTGCATCAACACTAAGGCAGTTAAGCAACGCATGAGTTACTCTGATTGGTGCAACTGCATTTATCGCTATTTGTTGGTTAATTGTATCAAAATCAATATCAGCTAGAGTTTCATTGTGGAAAACACCTGCATTATTTATCAACACATCAACTTTTTGGCCCTCTAGTTGGTTGCCAAGCGTTTCTATATCAGCTGAATTAGCAACATCTATATTACTGATCACATTTACACCCAAAGCTTTAAGCTCGGCAGTTGGGCTTCGGACCACGGCTGTTACTGCATACCCGAGTGCCAAATATTGCTGACATAAATTAAGACCTATACCGCGGTTTGCGCCTGTGATTACTACGTGCTTTGTCATACGTTTGCTCCAATAAACAATCAATAGGTAAGACTTTGGGGCAAATATAAATAAAAAAAGCACCATGGTACTTTTTAATAAATTAGATGAGGGTCTACTTACCCTGTGGGGTTGAAATTTGTTCAATCTAGGGGCGATTTAATCGCGGCGCGAGGTTTGGAATCGAGTGAGCTCGATAACTGCTCCTGCGTTATTCTACTGGCTCACATCCATGTCAGAATAAGTAAGAATCGAGCAAAGCTTGTGCGTCCTGCTCACGCCCCTTACTTACCCCCATGTAGGTAAATAGCCCCGAGTCAGAACCCTTTGGGCAGCGCGTGTTTGGCATTTATGCTGCGTTATCGCCTATTTATGGGAAACAGCACACCATAGGCGCTGCTTTGCCTAAAAACCAAACACACAGCAGCAAATTTAACCTCAAAAGATAAACATACCCTACCTTTACTTTATATCATCCGTTGTGGAGGTAATAATCGAAAACACTGCCCCTTGCGGATCTGTGATCACACTAAACCGACCAACGTCAGGAATATCTGTCGGTGGTACACATATTTCTCCTCCGAGTTGCTGTGCGTTTAATGCATAGCTATCACAGTCATCTACAGCTAAATAAATCATCCAGTGCGCTGGAATTTCCGCAGGCCATTCGTCTGTCATTTCAAGCATACCAGCTACAGGCTTACCATCGACTTTAAACAAAGTATAATCCATGTTTTCCATAGGTGTTATTTCACTTTCCCAGCCTAATAATTGACAATAAAAAGCGCGACTTTTTTCACTATTTCTAGTGGCTAATTCATGCCAATATGGCGTATTTAATTCACCTAATCGCTTACTCCCTTTATGCTGATTACCTTGCCAAAGAGCAAAAAGCGCACCTCCGGGTTCGTTTAATAGCACCATACGGCCAGCATCCATTACATCATGGGGGCCAGCAATAATTTCTGCACCGAGTAACTTTGCTTGCTCTGCCACGCTATCAATATTATCGACGGCTATATACGCCAACCAATGGCTTGGTATATCTGATTGGGCTTGATCCACAGGCATTTGGTACATTGCAGCCACGTCATCACCTTGCTTTTGTAGCATGGTGTAATAAAGATCGTCGCCTATAGGTTGATCATCTGCTCCCCAGCCAAATAGCTCAGTGTAAAATGCTTTACCGTTCTTCCAATCAGATGTGCACAATTCTGACCAACAGAAAACACCGTGTGGATGGTTTGTTATTTTATCGCTCATTGTTTTCTCACTCGTGTTATACATATATTAAAGTTAAAGGAGAAAGCTATATTTGCCAACTTTTTATCACCTTTCCTATTTCGCCACTTTAATAGCCACGACATAAACACACAATTAATTATATTAATCACAACAGTTTAGTAAGAAACATTAGAATTAAATTGGTTTCACCTCATTTTCTGCGTAATTCTCGAGATTGATAAAATAAGTAAATAAATGTATAAATACGAACGATTTTTACTACCTATAACAAATAGCGGAATTATTGTGACCTTTAAATATTATTTACCTTTTCTATTAACGCCTTTAGCTACACTTGCTAATCCTCAAACAGATATTGAACGGATCACAGTATCAACAACACGTAGTACGGCACCGGTAAGTACCGTTCCTGCTACCATTAATGTTATTAGCAGTGAAGATATTGCAAAACAACTTGCGCATACCCAAGATTTATCACAAATTCTAGGTAATTTGTTACCTAGTTTTTCACCAAGTCGCCAAAAAATGACTTCTTCTGGTGAGACATTGCGTGGCCGTGAACCGCTCTACATGATTGATGGCGTACCTCAATCAAACCCGCTAAGAAATGGTTCGCGTGATGGTAATACTATTGATCCTGCGATGATAGAACGTATTGAGGTGATAAGCGGTGCCAATGCAATTCAAGGTATGGGTGCCAGCGGCGGTATTATTAATATCATTACTAAAACACCTGGTGAAAATAACCATCATGTGAGCGCAGGCTTTAGCGCGCCAACCGCAGGGGGAAATGATACACAAAGTTATAAAGCGAGTTATATATTTAGCCAAGAAAAAGATGATCTTAGTATCGTTGCGGGCATTTCAACGCGTAGTACCGGCATGTATCGTGACGGTCACGGTGATTTTGTCGGTGTTGATGGCACGCAAGGTGATACTCAAGACTCAACTAGCCTAGATGTGTTTTTTAAAGCTAAATACCAGTTAGATAATGAGCAAAGCATACACGCAATGCTCAACCACTATAAAATTGAAGGCAAGGGAAATTATGCCGCCATTAAAGGTGATCCCGCTAGCAATCTCCCTACTAGCGCTAAAAAAGGTAATGTTGCGGGTAATACGCCGCGTAACCGTGTAACCACAGCCACTGTTGACTATAACCATAATAATTTGGCAAATGGTCAGTTATCTGTCCAAGTGTTTATGCAAGACTTTGCCGCTATGTATGGCGGCGGTATTTTTGCGACTTTCCAAGATCCAGATTACATTGGTGAACTTTTTGACCAATCGCAAAATAAATCACAAAAATTTGGTAGCCGATTCACGTATGCTAAAGATAATTTAGTTGGCAGCAATTTTGATCTTGTTACTGGCCTTGACTTACTTAACGATGAAACCTATCAGGAACTGGCACAAACAGGCCGTAATTGGGTACCTGAAACCAAATTTACTAATGCAGCGCCTTTCGCGCAATTGCGCTTTGATGGATTTGAAGATTGGACCCTTAACCTTGGCGCACGTTACGAATACGGAAAGTTGAAAATTAATGACTTCACGACCCTAGCCTCATACGGTAGCCAGTTTGTAAAAGGTGGTGACCCTAGTTTTAACGAGTTATTGGGTAACCTTGGTGTGGTTTATAAAGTTACTGATGATTTACGCCTATACGCCAGTTACAGCGAAGGCTTTAGCATGGCTGATGTAGGGCGAGTACTGCGTAGCATTAGCCAACCTGCTTTATCTGTAGAAAGTTTTTTAAACCTTGAACCTGTTATTTCCGACAATCGTGAAATTGGTTTTGAATATTCAAATGATTTATTAAACTTCAAAGCCAGTTATTTTGAGTCGACCTCTAAATTAGGGGCCCGCTTACAACCTAACGCAGATGGTATTTACAGTGTAAAACGTGAGCGGACTGAAATATCAGGCTTCGAGCTTAATGCCCAGTACTACTTAAATGACACCACTACATTTGGAACTAGCTTTGCTGATACGCAAGGTAAATATGATGGTGATGGCGATAATAAAGTAGAAAGCGATTTAGCCGGCAGTAACATTTCACCAACACGTTTAAATTTTTATTGGCAGCAACAATGGTCAAATAATATTGATAGTCGCTTGCAAGTGAGTACCTTATTCGATCGTGACTTTAATACCGGCGGTGAGTTTGATGGTTACACAACGCTAGACTTGTCTGTTAACTATCAAACTGAGCAATTCGGCGCATTTAGTGTGGGTATTGATAACCTTACTGATGAGTTTTATATAACCTATTATGGTCAAACAAATCCATCTGCAACACGTTACTTCTCAGGAACTGGACGTGTTATCAGCGTAAACTGGCAGCTTGGTTTTTAAGCATATACATAACTACTAAATATTAAAAAGAGCACTGCGGTGCTCTTTTTTAATAAATCACAATCTAACACCAATCGGCTTAAATATTTAACCATTCTAACGGACTAAATAAAGCCCTAAATGCGTTAGTAATTTTTCATGTACGACTGCATGGATGCAGGAGGTAGTGCAATGCAGGAGCAATTGCCGAGAACAACTACTACATGTCAAAATTTCTGCCTTGTTATCACTGTATTTATCTTTCGCTATAAATGGTCATTAACTTAACACGATTGGTATAAACGCTTTATCTCCCTCGGATTTTGTGAAATTAAACCCAAGCACCCCAGTAATAAAGTTAACGCCGAGCGACTTAAAACTTACCGCTCAAAGCTCAAATAGCAGGCATTAAAAAAGGCCACCGAAGTGACCTTTTTCTAATAATTAACTTTTAAGTTAATTATTACTCTACGATAGTTGCTACAAAGCGCCTACGTCTAAGGTAATAGCGCCACCTTCACATGACGTAAATCGCAGACATTAAAAAACCCGAGACTATGCTCGGGTTTTTTTAGCATTAATTAGCTAGGCTAACTATTACTCTACAGTAGTTGCTACGAAGCACCTACTGTAGAGTAATAGCGCCACCTTCACATAACGTAAATTTCAGGCATTAAAAAAGGTCACCGAAGTGACCTTTTTCTAATAATTAACTTAAACGTTAATTATTACTCTACGATAGTTGCTACAACACCAGCACCTACAGTACGGCCACCTTCACGGATAGCAAAACGAAGACCTTCATCCATCGCGATTGGCGAGATTAGAGTTACAGTCATCTTGATGTTATCACCAGGCATTACCATTTCTACGCCATCTGGTAACTGTACGTCACCAGTTACGTCAGTTGTACGGAAGTAGAACTGTGGACGGTAACCTTTGAAGAATGGAGTAT
>NZ_LHPH01000029.1:0-64036 GCF_001298125.1 Pseudoalteromonas porphyrae
CACCAAAAGGCATATTCCCAAGCATTACTCACCCGTCCGCCGCTCGTCAGCAAAGTAGCAAGCTACTCTCTGTTACCGCTCGACTTGCATGTGTTAGGCCTGCCGCCAGCGTTCAATCTGAGCCATGATCAAACTCTTCAATTAAAAGTTTTTTCTGTTCTCATCCAATAAAGAATGAAGAACCTGCTCAATGAATTCTGAATTTATTTAATATCTTTCGATATTGAATTGACTGTGCCGAATAATTACCGAAATAACTATTCTGTTGGTCACTCAGTTTCTCTTTCGAGAAATCACATTGAGACTCTAAATTTTTTGCCTTGCTTACCTCTCTAAAAAGAAAGTTAAGTTCGGCTGTTAGAACTCAATCTGTACGAGTGCCCACACAGATGATTGCTTTATATTGTTAAAGAACGTTGCGATTAAAGTTAAACTTTATCTCGCTAGGGCTGCGCATACTACGCTTTCCTATTTTTTTGTCAATACTTAAATTTAAACTTTATAAAAATTCAAACTCAAGTTTTACTCGACTCACTGATTAACTCTTGCCCCGCTAAGCGTTGCTGTCTGCCTTCTCAGTGGGGTCGCATTATAGGGCGCGGCTGATTTTACGCAAGCGTTTTTTAAAGAAAACTTGAAATAAAGTACTGTTCGTTCGGTTTACGAGCTAAACACCTTGAAAGTGCTAGTTTAGTGAGCAACATAGATCCATACTGGCCATTTTATTAGCTCTGCTGCTATCATCAGATTCAATCACTTTCATTTTATTAGGTGTTTTTATGACTATCCGTTCTTATAAGGGAATAACCCCTACTTTTAATCAATCTGTTTATATTGATGAGTCCGCTGTTTTAGTTGGTAATATAACGCTAGGTAAAGATAGTAGTGTATGGCCATTAGTCGCAGCACGTGGAGACGTTAACTATATATGTATTGGTGAACGTACTAATGTACAAGATGGCAGTGTGCTACACCTTACTCGTCCAAGTAAAAGTAACCCTGATGGTTATCCGCTTATCATTGGTGACGATGTTACTGTTGGCCATAAAGTAATGCTGCACGGGTGTCGGTTAGGTAATCGTATTTTAGTCGGTATGGGCGCTATTGTAATGGATAACGCGATAGTTGAAGACGATGTGATTATTGGAGGCGGTTCATTAGTCCCACCAAACAAACGTTTAGAGTCTGGTTTCCTCTATGTTGGCAGCCCAGTAAAACAAGCCCGCCCTTTAACAGAGCAAGAGCTGAGCTTTTTAAAAGTGTCAGCCATCAATTATGTTGAGCTCAAAGATGAGTACCTAGCTGAAGGTTAATTCAGCACTGCAACAACAATCTCTCCCGCCGAGTTATACTCTTCATCTTCGATTAGTTGCTCGGCAATATCTTCATAGTCAAAACGTACAGCTTCAAAGTGCGCCTTAGCCGCTTGCTGATCTGCCAATGCTAGACTTTGCGTATCAATAACACATTTAACCATTAAGCCACTTACTTGGGCAAAAAACGTTAACTGCTGGCTTTGCACATTAAATTCAAATCGATCTATAAATTGAATTGCTTGATTCATATCAATTCTCCAGCTTTTAATGATCGCACAATAGGGAGTATTGCTGGCATTTTATCACGCCAAACAAAGTAAGCTTGTGCTGCTTGCCCAACGAGCATACCGCTACCATCGAGTACGCTAATATCGGCTTTGTAATCCTGTGCCCATTGCATAAACAGAGTGTTTTGTAGTGAATAAAACATATCATATACACATTTACAATTATTAAGGTGCTTTTTGTCGAGTGCTGGCAACTCACCCAACATACTACTAGATGTAGAGTTTACAATTAGTGAGTAATCACCTTCAGGTAAATCATCAAATCCATAGCCTGTCACTGCGCCATATTGAGCAAACAGCTGTGCTAATGCTTTGGCTTTTGCCGCGGTGCGATTGACGATGATGATTTCACTCGGCTGCTGTGCCAGTAATGGCAATACAACCCCTCGCGCCGCACCACCAGCACCAATCAGTAAAATACGTTTACCTTTAATAGAAACTTTATTTGCGAGCAAGTCATTAACAAAGCCAACACCATCGGTGTTATCACCTAATAAGCGGCCATCATCTAGCAGCTTTATTGTATTCACAGCACCGACAATGGTGGCAAGCTCAGTTCGCTCATCAACTAATTCATATGCTTGCTCTTTAAATGGCATAGTTACGTTGGCACCATTACCACCAGCAGCAAAAAAATCAGCAACCGCTATTTTAAAGCCATCTATTGGTGCTAGTATTGCCCGATAATCGATTTTCTCGCCCAATGAGGTTGCAAATTGCTTATGTATCGCAGGGGATTTTGAGTGTTTAATGGGATTTCCAAAAACTGCATATTTGTCCATATTCGAGCAACCTCTTTGTTTAGTAATATTACAGAGTAACTTACTGCTAATTAACGATGATAAAACTATGATTAAACGACTCTTTTCTAAATCGAAACAACCTGAGCCACAGCAAGCACCTACTCCCGAAAAAACGCCTTATCAAATGATGGGTGGAGAAGCTGGCGCATTTGCACTTGCAAATAGATTCTACGACATTATGGCCACCGATGATTACGCTAAACCGTTATATGATATGCATCCTCAACCATTAGATCGTATTCGCCAAGTATTTTTTGAGTTTTTATCCGGTTGGTTAGGCGGCCCTGATTTGTTTGTAGAAAAACATGGTCACCCTATGCTGCGTAAACGCCATATGCCTTTTCCTATCGATCAAGATTTACGCGATCAATGGATGTATTGTATGGATAAAGCGTTAGATGCTGAAATTGATAATCCTTTATTACGAGAAGGGTTACGAAAATCATTGGCGCAGCTTGCCAGTCACATGATCAACCAGCACTAAAGCGATTTTAATCTTTTAAGTTTGCGCTATATCAATGTCGTACTCTTCTAAATACAGATAATAACGCTATCTTGTTTAGAAGAGTATTATGCGCGTGAAATCCATCCAACATAAAATTTATGCATTACTGGCAATCACCGGCGTGCTAGTACTTTTTGCAAGTATTTTCAGTAGTTCAAATCAGCAACATACCCTTGCCCAGGAAACAATTGCCAGCAACATTAAGCTACTTGCTGATAATTACTTTGATTCCATCAATACCATGATGCTCACTGGCACAATGGCGAATCGAGAAATACTAAGCAGCAAATTACGTAATCACCCAAATATTGAAGATGCCCATATAATCCGTAGCCCCATTGTAAACAAACTTTATGGCCCAGGCGCTGCAAACCAAGCGCCAAGTAACGACGCAGAGATTGCAGCACTTAATGGAAAAGAAGACCTTTTCATTGAACAGCAGCAAAGTACGCGTTATATGACCTATTTAAAGCCGATGCTTGCAAGCAGTGATCATAAAGGAACGAATTGCCTTGGTTGCCATCAGGCGCAAGAAGGTGATGTATTAGGGGTTGTAAAAATTAGTTATTCACTCGCAGATATTGAAACAAAAGTAACGCGAAATACACTTATCAATACAGCCCTGCTATCTACGCTTTTTGTAACTGCTTTTTTATTATTGGGTTTACTCTTTAGAAGAATATTCATTAAACGCCTCAATAACATTGATCGCATGATGCACCTAGCCACTAGCAATAATGATTTAAGCCTCAAAATTGAGGATAACAATAACGATGAGTTAAGCTCCTTAGCAAATAGCTTTAATCAGATGATAAGTGCCTTTAAAGAAAATATTGCGCAAGTGTCACATTCATCAAAAGTGTTGATTCATTCTGCCGAAGCCATTTATGCCTCTGTCGATGCGACTGAACAATCAATATTAAGCCAAAAACAAGGAACAGACTCTGTTGCGGCTGCAATTAATGAACTGGAAAGCTCATCTAACGAAGTTAAAAATACCACTCACTTTGCTTCAGAAAAATCGGAGAGTAGTAATGTGCTTGCACAACAGAGCTTACGCGTTGCTGAGCATACGCAGGTAAGCATAAATCAACTCGCTGACGATGTTCGTAGCGCAGCCCAGCAAGTAAGTCAGCTACAAGCTCAAACCTTAGAAGTGGGAAAAGTACTTGAAGTGATCAGTAGCATTGCTGAACAAACTAATTTACTCGCGTTAAATGCTGCAATAGAAGCAGCAAGAGCGGGAGAAGCTGGTCGAGGCTTTGCTGTTGTCGCCGATGAAGTTCGCACTTTAGCAACACGCACTCATGATTCAACAGACGAGATTAAACGCACAATAGATAAGCTACAATCAGAAGCCTCGCAAACCGTCACTATGATGAGTAACTCGTGTGAAGAAGCTGATGATAGAGCGCTACAAGTCAAAAAAGTTGCACAGGCTTTAAAAGATATTTCCTCTCAGATGAGCGAAATTAATCAGCTAAATGTACAAATTGCTGATGCAACAGAACAGCAAAGCTTAGCTGCTGAAGAAATTAATCAAAGTGTTGTGGCAATCAGTGATAATGCGGAGCGCTCATTAGTCGATGCCAACGACAATCAAAAAATAAGTGAAGAACTATTATCGCTAGCTCGCTCGTTGGATGAGCAGGTCAGACGTTTTAAATTAAATTAAGGTGCGGCGCTAAATCAATTAGCGCCAACTCGGTATTATAATTGCCAGTCTCGGGCAACTAATTGCTCCGGTTCACTACTTAGCCATGCTTGTGGCCTCAAGTAGAATTGGTAAAGCTGCGCTTCAGGACTTTCAGCCCCTGGCGTATAATTATATTCCCAGCGCGCAAGTGGCGGCATAGACATTAAAATAGATTCTGTACGGCCACCTGTTTGCAAACCAAACAACGTACCGCGATCCCACACTAAATTAAACTCAACATAACGACCTCGGCGATAAAGCTGGAAGTCACGTTGTTGCTGTGTGTACTCGTCGCTTTTACGACGTTCTATAATCGGCACATAAGCATCGAGAAAGCCATTACCAACAGCTTGCATAAAAGCAAAGCTTTGCTCAAAGCCATGCTCATTCAAGTCATCAAAAAACAAGCCACCCACACCACGAGTTTCATTACGATGCTTGATATAAAAATATTCATCGCACCACTTTTTATAGCGAGGATACACGTCATCGCCAAAAGGAGCGCACAGATCATGCGCCACTTGGTGCCAATGCTTAACATCATCAAATACAGGATAAAAAGGTGTTAAATCGAACCCGCCACCAAACCACCAAATAGGTTCTTCGCCTTCTTTTTCTGCAATAAAAAATCGCACGTTTGCATGGCTAGTTGGTATATGCGGGTTTTTAGGGTGAATAACTAACGACACCCCACAAGCATGAAAACTACGTCCAGCGAGTTCTGGCCTATGTGCGGTAGCAGATGCAGGCATTGATGCACCAAACACATGAGAGTAGTTAACGCCGCCTTGTTCTATGATATTTCCATCACGAATGACGCGCGTTCGCCCTCCGCCCCCCTCTGCACGTTGCCAGCTATCTTCAACAAACTTAGCGTTCGCATCAGCGCGCTCTAAGCCTTCGCAAATAGTGTCTTGCAAAGCCATTAAATACGTTTTTACTTGTTCAAGCAGATTACTGTGCATGTTCATCCTCTAAATATTTTACCGGTCATTACGTCTTTAATAGTGCTTGGCTGAGTTCGGCCACCTAATGGCTCATCAACATAAAACGCAACCTGTTGATCAAATTCACTCTTCGCCATTTCAATGCTGGTTACTGTATCTTGCCCTGATAAATTAGCACTTGTCGACACTAAAGGCTTACCAAGTTCTTGGCATAAACGCTTAACCGTTGGGTGATTTGTTACACGTACCGCAATGGTATCAAACTGCCCTGTTAACCATTTTGGTGTATTTTTAGCTGCAGGCATTACCCACGTAATCGCCCCTGGCCAACTAGAAAAAATATCAGCGCGTTTATCCATAGGAATTTTTGCGTCATCAACATATTTTAGTAACTGACCATAATTATCAGCAATTAAAATTAAGCCCTTTTCGACTGGGCGTTGCTTGATCGCTAATAATTTTTCAACGGCGTGTTGGTCGTCTGGGTCGCAACCTAACCCATATACTGCTTCAGTTGGATAAACAATAACACCTCCTTGCTGCAAAGCAGTAAGGGCGGTTTTAGGCACAGAGGTTGAATCGGCCACAGGAATTCTCCACATACAAAAAGTTAAAGCTGCTAATTAGTCGCTCACCGTCAATTTATGCGAGCAATTTTTCTGGGGGCATTGTAGCACATCACTGTTCGCCATCTTCTTTTGTGTCATCACTGGCCACTGGCATTGTGGGCAAGTGTGTTCAATAGGTTTGTGATTTAAAGTGTACTTACAACTTGGGTAGCTGTTACATGAGTAAAAGATTTTTCCAAATTTATTACTACGTGCAACTAGCTGCCCTTTAGTACATTTAGGACATGCAGGTAATACGTCTTCATTTTCTTTAGGCTCGTCATGGGCAATATAATGACATTCAGGGTAGCCTGTACAACCAATAAACATGCCATAGCGACCATTTTTAACCACCAGCGGGTTTGCACATTCAGGGCAAGGGCTATCTTCTAGAACCTTGATTTGCTGAGTATCATGCTGTACTAAAGAGCGAATAAAGTCACATTTAGGGTAACTTGCACAGCCAAGAAAAGGACCTGACTTGCTATTACGAATAACTAACTCAGAACCACATTGAGGGCACACTTCGTACTCTTTTTCTAAGGCGTGTTGGTTTGCAGAGAAAAGTGAATGATCAATTTTGCTCATGTGTTTCCAAAGCGGTTGGTTAATTTTCGCCTAATATACCCAAACTAATTTAAGATACAAGCATACCCACCTAAATCCTCTAAAAGCACACGTATTGAAAAAGTCGATGTTTAATGTAAAACCTCAGCGGGCTCATTAAAAATAATTTTTTCCATTTGAGAATAAGCAAACTCGGAACCAGGCACATTAAATAGCACCATTAGTATTACCCATTTTAAATCATCAATCGTTATAAAAGGTTTATCTAAAGCACGTAAGCGATCCACGACCATTTCACGAACCGCACTATTTATAACCCCAATCTGCTCTATAAACATTAAAAAACCACGGCACTCAACACAAAGCATCTCACATTCACTCTCTGTAAAAATACGTACCGCATGTTGTGGATAAGCATTGAGATAAGGAATTTCATCACTGTGCTGTAGTTCAGCTAATTGCTCTAGCCAATTCAATGCTTTGTATATTTCGGGCTTATTGAAGCCCGCACGTAATAACTCATCTGTGAGTTCATTATGCTCAGCATAAATTTCAGCTTCACTATGAATATAATTTTCAAAGAGGTACATGAGGATATCGAACATGTTACTTCCCTTATATAAGTATCTATAATCTAGCGAACTCGGATATAGCCATCTAATACCCGCTCGACCCGGTCTTCAAGCTCAAGATCAAGTAAACGTGCTTGTACTTTATCTATCGGCCATTGGCTACGCTGAACAATTACATCGACTGCAGTCACTTCAAAACCTACACTACAAAGTACTTCGCATGTGGGTTCGTTAGTCGGCGCTTTCTCTATATTATATAGACTGTTTTGACAGGAAAAGCTTACTTCATCTAAAATATCACTGACATTTTCGACTAATTTTGCCCCTTGCTTTATTAAAAAGTGACTTGCTTCTGATAGCGGGTTTTTAATTGAACCTGGCACAGCAAACACTTCTTTATTTTGTTCCAGTGCATAGCGTACTGTAATGAGTGAGCCGCTTTTAATTTGCGCCTCGACAATTAATACACCGAGTGATAAACCCGATATTATGCGATTTCGGCGCGGAAAATTATTACCATTAGCGGCTGTGCCAGGTAAAAACTCACTCACTAATAAGCCATGTTCACATACTTTATCTGTAAGCAGCTTATGCCGTTTGGGATAATACACATCAACTCCTGTGCCAAGTACTGCAATCGTTTTACCGTTGCCCGCAAGCGCTCCTTTGTGGGCTGCACCATCAATGCCAAGTGCCATTCCTGAGGTAACAGTTAACCCTGCAAGAGTAAGCTGATGCGCAAACTCAGCCGCTATTTCTAGCCCTGATGGTGTAGCATGACGACTGCCAACAATCGCTATTTGTGGACTATTCAGTAGTTCTAAATTACCGCGGCAAAATAATAACAAGGGTGCACTAGCCACTTCTTTTAATAACGGGGGATATAAGGGGGAATCAAAATAATTAATTGCAGTTATATCTGACTGAGCAATTAATGTCTGATAGTAATCGACTTGCCGCCAATCAGTAGCAAGTAAGTTGCTAGCGATTTGTGAACTAAGGCCGCACTCTACTAACTGCTCGTGGTTAAGTTCAAATAAACACTCTAATGGCTGGTTTTGCGCTAGAGCCAGTAAAGTTTTAACACCCAAGCCTTTACATAAATAAAAGGCAAGCCAGTGTGCAAGCTTGCCTGAAGAATTTTCCATGCTCTCTCCTTAGAGCACTCAAACCTGATTTAATTTATAACTGCAAAATCACCGATGCGGATTGGGTGCTGGTTTTTTACGATTAAAGCGTAGCTAACTTTTTCATGTACTTTAAATACCATTAGCTCGCCAACTTTTTCTTTTGGCATATGCCACACTGTAGAGTTTTTATCTGGCTCAACCCCAAAAAATTCATCGCTCTTTTTCATGAATTTTTCAAGGCTATTAGAATCTTCTTCATAGCGAGGGCCATTACGTCCATCAAACACTGTAGGTGATTGACGTTCAATATCTAAAATATGGCCTGCTTTAATATTCTGCTCTAAACCTAAGTTTAGCACTACAATATCCATTGTGCTGAATTCTCTTAATCTACTTGTTGCTGCAATAATGTTACCTGTAATCGGCTCATCTGGGCGCTGCATTTTAAAATAAGCAGGTAATGTCTGCCCTTGCATTGCTGGCATTAAGAAATCAGTGGCTCTGATCTCCTGTTTAGCCTCAGTCACTTTAACAGAGGAAGGCACTCCTTGTGATAAATCACCTTCTCTGAATACGCGCCCTATACCCACTAATTGTGATTTATATGCCAGTGCTTTATTCGTCTCAGGATCAATATACGCTTTGCCTTTACGATAAATCGCATAAGCTTCATGCAATTTAAGCTCGCCTTTAACATACACAATATGACCTTCGGTGTTCATTTTAGTGTTTACATTAGCACCTAAAATATAAGGTTTTTCCGCTATCTCTTTTCTACTTAGCGCTTGCTCATAAGTCAAATAAGGGCGTAATAGCTCTAGTGGCAAAGTTGGGATTGCATTACGACCTTTTGGTGTAATTCGTCCATGTGGCGACAATTTTTTATAACCTGAATTAATCACTAAGCGTGGATTTCCGTGCTCATCATAAATCAAAGAAAGGGCATCGCCGGGATAAATAAGGTGTGGGTTATCAATTTGCGGATTCATTTGCCAAAGCTCAGGCCACAACCACGGCTTATTTAGATAGATAGCTGAAATATCCCAAAGCGTATCACCTTTTTTTACAACATACTGTTTTGGCGCATCTTTTTTTATATTTAATACATCGGCTACCGATGGAAATGCAGTACTTAGTGCCAACACTGCTGCGAATAATGGGTATTTCATTGAGCTTCCTTGTGGTGTTTTTTCATTATTATCAACCAAAACCTGTTAAAGGTGAACGCGAATGGCTAAAATAAGAGCATACAATACCCTAAATTAAGCACAAGTGAAAAAGGTTACTATGGCTAGGTTAGAAGTTTTAAGATTTCCAGATGAACGTTTACGTACAATTGCAAAAGAAGTAACGCATGTTGACGACCAAATTCGTCAAATTGTAAAAGACATGCTAGAGACTATGTACGACGAGAACGGCATTGGATTAGCCGCAACCCAAGTTGACATTCATCAACGCATTGTCGTCATTGATGTATCAGAAGAACGCAATGAACCCTTGGTGTTGATCAACCCAACGATTATAACCCAAGCGGGTGAAACAGTCAGTGAAGAAGGTTGTTTATCTGTACCGTATTCTTACGCAAAAGTTGATCGCGCAGAAACAGTATCTGTAAAAGCCCTTAATGAGAAAGGTGAAGAGTTCACTTTAGATGCTGATGAACTTTTAGCTATTTGCATCCAACACGAGCTTGATCACTTAATTGGTAAGTTATTCATTGATTACTTATCCCCGTTAAAGCGTCAACGTATTCGTAAAAAACTTGAAAAAGAAGCCAAGCTTGCAGCGCAATAAGTACCTTAGAATTAATTAGGAAGTTCAGTGACACAACCATTACGCATTATTTTTGCCGGTACGCCCGATTTTGCTGCGCGCCATTTACAAGCTCTTATCGATTCAGAGCATCAAATTGTTGGCGTATACAGCCAACCTGATCGCCCTGCTGGTCGCGGAAAAAAACTCAAAGCCAGTGAAGTAAAAGAACTTGCGCTGGCGCATGAATTACCTGTTTTTCAACCGTCCTCATTAAAAAGTGACGACGCACTCACTGAGCTAAACAACCTTAATGCCGACATTATGATTGTTGTTGCATATGGACTGCTGTTACCTAAAGCTATTTTAGATGCACCTCGCTTAGGCTGCTTAAACGTACATGGTTCAATTTTGCCACGCTGGCGCGGTGCTGCACCAATACAGCGTGCTATTTGGGCCGGGGATACTGAGACTGGCGTCACTATTATGCAAATGGATGAAGGCCTAGATACCGGCGACATGCTGCATATTAGCCGTTGCCCTATTGATGCGACTGAGACCAGTGCCAGCCTATACAATAAGCTTGCTGATTTAGGCCCAAGCGCACTCATCAACACCATCACTCAATTGGCTAATGGTGAAATTACACCACAAGTACAAGATGATGAACTGGCTAACTATGCTAAAAAGCTCTCTAAAGAAGAGGCAAACATTGATTGGACAATGGACGCTGCACAGATTGAACGTAACATTCGTTCATTCAATCCGTGGCCAGTGTGTTTTACCCAAATGGGCGAAAACACTGTAAAAGTATACCAAGCCAATGTTGTTGAACAAACAGGCCCTACAGGCACTGTTTTACAAAGCGATAAACACGGCATTGTGATTGCCTGTGGCACTAACGCACTTAATATCACGCAAGTACAACCACAAGGCAAAAAGCCAATGGCCATTACTGACTTTTTAAACGGCCGAGCAGACTGGGTAACTCCTGGTACAATATTAGGCGAAAACAATGAGTAAAGCTCCCAACGTACGCGCGCTTGCCGCCGAAACTTTATATAACGTCGTAGATAAAGGCGCATCTCTAAATCAAGAGCTGCCTTTTGCAAGCCAAGGTTTACCCCCTAAAGATAAAGCCTTATTACAGCAAATTTGTTACGGTGTACTGCGTTATTTGCCAAGCTTAGAGAATTATTGTCAGCATTTAGTTGAACAACCTCTCAAGGGAAAGCGCCGTATATTCCAGTTTTTGCTGTATGTTGGCATTTACCAACTACAACATATGCGTGTTCCACCTCATGCAGCTATCAGTGAAACAGTAAATGCTTTAGAGCAGCTAAGAGCTCTGGGTCTAAAAGGTTTGATCAACGCTATATTACGCAGCTTTCAGCGCCAGCAAGAAGAGCTAGAAGAAAAAGCCAAACAAATTCCGGTCTGTTTATACAACCACCCAAACTGGTTTATCAAACAAGTTACCGAAGCGTACCCTGACTCTTGGCAAGCACTGTTAGAAGCCAACCAACAGCAAGCACCAATGTGGTTACGTGTTAATCAAGCGCAATATAACACAGCTGAATATAGCGAGATGCTTACAGCCAATGATATCGCACACACATTAAATGCTGACTTTCCTGATGGCATTAAGCTAGATAAACCACGAGATGTTTTCTCATTACCCGAATTCGACACCGGCGCATGTTCAGTACAAGATGCTGCAGCACAATTAGCGGCACGCTTTTTAGATCCAAAAGCTGAAGAGCACATTTTAGATGCGTGTGCTGCCCCTGGTGGTAAAACATGTCATATTTTAGAGCTTGCTGATGCCGACGTACTTGCTCTTGATTGCGACGAAACACGCCTTGAGCGCGTAAAACAAAACCTTGTCCGTATTGGTCTAGGTGCTGATTTACAATGTGCTGATGCTTCTCAACCACACAAATGGTGGGACGAACAACAGTTTGATCGCATTTTATTAGATGTCCCTTGCTCCGCAACAGGCGTGATCCGCCGCCACCCTGACATAAAATGGTTGCGCCGTGCCTCTGATATCAATGATCTTGCAACATTACAAGGTGATATTCTAAATAACATTTGGCCGTTACTTAAGCCCGGTGGTACCTTAATTTATGCAACGTGCTCGGTATTACCACAAGAAAACCAATTACAAGTTGCTAAGTTTTTAGCAAACAACAATGACGTTGAGCATATTCCGCTACATGATAACGACACGCCAGCAAACCCAGGTCTGCAATTGCTGCCCGGTGAAAGCGACGGTTTCTATTATGCCAAACTTGTAAAAAAACACTCATAAGAAGCTCAAGTAAACCATGAAAATAATCATACTCGGTGCTGGACAAGTAGGCGGAACGCTCGCTGAAAACCTCGTAGGTGAACAAAACGAAATCACGGTTGTTGATATTGATGGCAACCGTTTACGTGAGTTGCAAGATAAGTACGACCTGCAAGGTGTGACAGGACACAGTGCACACCCAGACGTACTACGCCGCGCCGGTGCGGAAGACGCCGATATGATAATAGCAGTGACCAGTTCAGATGAAGTGAACATGGTCGCTTGCCAAGTTGCTTACAGTATATTTAAAACGCCCACTAAAATTGCACGTATTCGCTCAGAGCAATACCTAAAGTACCGTGAAAAGTTATTTCAAAATGATGATTTACCGGTTGATCACTACATTGCACCCGAGCAATTGGTCACCAAGTATATTCGTCGCTTGATTGACTACCCAGGGGCTTTACAGGTTTTGCAGTTTGGTGATGGCATGCTCTCGTTAGTGGCTGTTAAAGCATACTACGGTGGCTTATTGGTTGGTTATGCGCTATCAGCCTTAAAAGAGCATATTCCTAACGTTGAAACGCGTGTTGCTGCCATTTATCGCCAAGGTAAAGCAATAAAGCCACTCGGCACCACCGTTATTGAAGCAGATGATGAAGTATTCTTCCTCGCTGCAACTAAGCACATTCGAGCAGTAATGAATGAGCTACAGAAGCTCGAGCGTTCATACAAAAAAATTATGATCGCAGGTGGCGGTAATATCGGTGCAGGGCTTGCCCGTTCACTTGAAAAAAATCACAGTGTGAAATTACTCGAACGCAGTAAAGAGCGTGCCGAGCAGCTGTCTGAAATGCTCGATAACACAGTGGTGTTTTGTGGGGATGCATCCGATCAAGAGCTGCTATCGGAAGAGCACATAGAACAAGTTGATGTGTTTATTGCGGTGACTAATGACGATGAAGCAAACATCATGTCGGCCATGCTTGCCAAACGCATGGGTGCACAAAAAACCATGGTGCTTATTCAGCGCGGTGCGTATGTTGATTTAGTGCAAGGCGGTGAAATTGATATCGCCATTTCACCGCAACAAGCAACAATTTCAGCGCTGCTTACTCATGTTCGCCGTGGTGACATTGTAAATGTGTATTCTTTACGTAAAGGTGCGGCAGAAGCGATTGAGGCTGTTGCCCATGGCGACGAAAACACATCAAAGGTTGTAGGGCGTGCAATTGCTGATATCAAGCTTCCTGCAGGGACTACTATTGGTGCAATCGTTCGTAACGATGATGTATTAATTGCGCACGACGACACGGTTATTCACTCTGGTGATCACGTTATCATGTTTTTAATTGATAAAAAGCATATCAACGTCGTTGAAAAACTATTCCAAGTAAGTGCGATTTTCTTATAAGAAAATATGCTTTATGTACCGGTTCAATTAAAAAAGCAGCTTAAGTTAAGCTGCTTTTTACGTATATGAAGTGAAGTGTTCATTTTATTTTCCGCTAAGGAAAGCTTATTGTGCCTTGGCGAATTCTTCTTTTGATAACTCACCGTTTTGATCAGTATCTAAGTCTGCAAATATCTCTACAAGGCGTGTATTTACCGATGCCTCTTCTTTGGAAATAGCACCATTACCATCGGTATCAAATGATTCAAAGGTAACCGCAGCAAATGCTGCTGATGAAGCTGCAAGGGCCAAAATAGCAAATGTTGTATTAATATGTTTCATCGTTTTATTCCTCATAAATAAAAAGTAGTATTTTTACTTTTCATTATATTGGTATCGAAAATCTCTTTAAGAAATCACTTTATAAAAATTAAGCTTTTGCAAACTCTTCTACAGAAAGCTCACCATTCCCATCGGTATCTAGTTCAGAGAATAAGCTCATTAGCTCTGCATCCACTGATGCTTCGCTTTGGCTGATTGCGCCACTGCCATCAACATCTAACGTGTCAAAGTCGGTTGCAGCGAATGCTGCTGAAGATGATGCTAATGCGATAAGTGCTAATGTTTTATTTAATGTATTCATAGTTATATTCCTTCAAATTTACAATGCTTGGTTTCAAGCTCGCCAGCTAAACGCTGGAACTAAGGTTAACGTTACGCGTTCGAGAACTCTTCTTTTGAAAGCTCACCGTTACCGTCGGTATCTAATTCGGCAAATTTGCTCATTAAATCTGCATCCACTGATGCTTCGCTTTGGCTGATTGCGCCACTGCCATCAACATCTAACGTGTCAAAGTCGGTTGCAGCGAATGCTGCTGAAGATGATGCTAATGCGATAAGTGCTAATGTTTTATTTAATGTATTCATCGTTATATTCCTTCAATATTTATGTTTACGAACGCTATATAAACTACCGAGGGCAATCTCATTTCGTTCAATACAAGCTAACTACTACAACTTCGGTGCCAACTCTAAATAGTTGTTTAAAATCATGATGTTGACAGCTAAATAGGAAGGATAAAAAGGTTTAACCACTCTTTTTTGTGGCCAATTAGCAACAAGTCACTTTACATAAAAATTAAATCAATAATAATCAATGCTTTAGGTTTTTAATAAATGACACAGTTTTATCTTTCATACGCTTTTTTAGCTCACTTTTAGAGTGTCTAAAATCGTATTGCAACTGAATAGCCATAGTTTAAAAAATAAACCTGTAAAACAACAAGCTTAAGCCTTTGATTTTAATTGATTTAAAAATATATTTTAACAGAAAAGAAAATAACGGAGCTGGTTTTTGCTTAAAAGTGTGGTTTGTTGCCATTGTGCGAAATCACAATGGCAAAGCGGTTAAATTTTGCTTATAACCGAGTGTCTTCAAGATAGACAATGTCAGTGACTATTTTAGTTTTTACTGAGTTGGCAATAAAACACAATTCATGTGCTTGGTGATGAAAAGATTCCAGTTGTTCAAAGCTCAACGCTTGCCCCTCTGACGGTGTAACCTTCGGCTTTAATGTAACCAGTGTCATAGCGACTTTACCCGTATCGTCTTTTTCCATCACGCCGACAGCATTATCAATATAGCTATCAATTTTAATTTTATGTTTTGCAGCAATCGATAAAAAGAACAACATATGGCAGCTCGACAACGAAGCGATAAATGCCTCCTCTGGATCGACATTTTCAGCAACCGAATACGGTAGTGGCACTATATGCGGAGAAGATGATGCCGCCACGCTTAGACCACCATCAAACTCCCACTGATGAGATCGACTGTATTTGTTATCTATAAACAATTCATCTGCTTTACGCGTCCAGTCAATTTTCACTAGATACTCTGACATTTCAATTCCTCTTATTTAGATCACCCACGAAAATGCACTTAGCCACAATAGCTGAATACCATAAGATACACGCTGATAAACCCCTGCGTGCTTTCTTGCCTTAAACGCTTTAGCCAACAACACTAAAAAGTAAATTGTAAATCCGGCCGACACCGCTGAAAACCACCGAAAAATAACCGACACACTCTCACTAAAAACCACCAACAACGGCGCAATTAGCAATGAAAGTAACATAATAAAACCAGCCCAAGAGTGGATATTACAACTCACAGTTGGCGTTTTTATATAAGGATCTGCATCCATAGGGAAATAACCAGCCACCCAAGTTCCTATACCATGAACAATGACTAGCCAAGCAACTAGATTAATGAGAATAGATGCATCATCAAATGCAAGAACATGCCAGCCAAATAGGCAAAAAAGTATGCCTAGTGGGTAATTGTTTATAAGGGGAGATAATTTTTCTGTAGGGCTACCAGTGGCACCAAGCTCACTGCAAAATTGTTTTCTATGACTGTAATTTGGGTAAAACCGACCAGCCACATAAACACCTACCACAATCCATATACTGGCTATAATTGCGGCGTACGAAGAAATTAGCGATAACATTATTCACCTCCATGTATGAATTAACACCTTGATAATAAACTTATTTTCAAAACATGTATACCCAAGCCACCTCAATATGCGAGCGTCGCTTTTAAACTAACCCTCTGGGCGTTTCATAGGCGCTTACTCTCTACGTTGTTACTTCTTAAAAGGGACGACCATTATTGCAAAGTAACGCCTTGATATTAAGCCCCTGTGGAACGCTGAATTCTGCATCTTGAGGTGGTTTGGGTATAAACGTTCGATAAACAAACAAAAAAGCAGCCAGGAGGGTGGCTGCTTTAGAGTAAAATGATCAGGGAAGAATCAATTTTAAAAAATCATATTATGCTTTAGAGAACTCTTCTTTTGATAACTCACCGTTTTGGTCAATATCAAGCTCTGTAAATTTCCCCATAAGTTCGGCATCAACTGATGCTTCGCTTTGGCTTATTGCGCCATTGCCATCAACATCTAGCGTGTCAAAGTCGGTTGCAGCGAATGCTACTGAAGACGATGCTAGTGCGATAAGTGCTAATGCTTTATTTAATGTGTTCATAATTAATATTCCTTCAATGTACTATCAAAAAATTGGTTTCAATACTGGTTAAAGCCGTCCTTGCTATCCTTTATCATAGGTTCCTTTCCCATTTAGGTTGTCTTTGGCAACTCAGGATAAACTAAGTATTCAGGTATTAAGCTTGTGAAAACTCTTCTTTTGATAACTCACCGTTTTGGTCAGTATCAAGTTCTGCAAACTTTGCAGAAATAGTCGCATCAACTGATGCTTCCTGCTGGCTAACCACGCCATTACCATCAACATCTAGCGTGTCAAAGTCGGTTGCTGCAAATGCTGCTGAAGACGATGCGAATGCGATAAGTGCTAATGTTTTATTTAATGTGTTCATAATAAATATTCCTTGTAGATAAATTAAGAATGGAAGTCCTTTTCAGAGATCCCTTTAGTAAAAGAATGCCTATATTACGACTTTGAGAACTCGTCTTTAGACAACTCACCGTTACCGTCTGTATCTAGTTCAGCAAACTTTGCCATAAGCTCTGCATCAACTGACGCTTCGCTTTGGCTGATTGCGCCGCTACCATCAACATCTAACGTATCAAAGTCGGTTGCAGCAAATGCTGCTGAAGATGATGCTAATGCGATAAGTGCTAGTGTTTTATTTAATGTATTCATAATAAATATTCCTTCAATGTTTATGGTTTAGAACAAAGTAGTAATCATGTTTTCGTTCAGTACAACTAGACTATTACAACTTCGATGCCAACATTTATAAGCTCAACAAAATCAAAACCTTAAAGAGTTTAGCGCGGAATTTAGAGGTGTTTGTTGTGTTTTTTGTTGCTAAATAGCAACAAAATAAAGGAGGGTAAAATTAAAACTTAATTTATCAGTGACTTACGTAAAATGAAAAAGACACAAAACAGCATCAAAACGAAAAATCATTCTCTATGAGCATCTTTTGAAACACGGAAAAGCTTAATGTATATACAGATAGCTTGAAGTTAAATTTAATTTTAAAAATAAGCCATTGATAAGTAATGACTATTAAAATAATTAAACCGATTTTAAGAAGAGTTACATGATTTTCGCCATTTTGTTGCAAAATAGCGAAAATCATCAAATTTAAACAAGCGGCTCTAGGGCGTGTTGACCTTTGTGAATTGAAATTTGTTCGATCTAGGGGCGATTTAATCGCGGCGCGAGGTTTGTAACCTAGCGGGCTAAGCAAAAACCGAGCAAAGCTTCCGCGTCCTGCTCACACCCCTTACCTACATCCGTGTAGGTAACAAAGAGTTAATCGCCCCTAGGAAGAACCCTTTGGGCAGCGCATGTTTGGCATTTATACTGCTGAAAAATCAATCACGAAAGGTCAACACGCTCGAGCACTGAGAGGTCAATAAAGTGATCCTTCATGAAGGATTTCATTTCCTCTTCACTTGCCGTTAACTGAATACCAAACTGTGAGCCTGTAGCATGGGTTTTGATACTGCATATTTGTCCACTAAACTCTGTGACGCCTTTGTTATTTTTATCTAATACTATATTGCATTGTGTGTTCTTTAATTTAGTCAGGTCATCTTTGCCTTTTACATCAAACATCACACCCGTCACTGAGATATCCTTAATCACCCCATGTAATTCTCGCTCATCGCTGAGCTTTATTGTTGCAGGTAGTAATGTCGGAATACGCGTTTGTGAGCGTAACCTAAATAGCTGAACTTGGGTTGGGAAGTTTAAATAAATAAGTCGTGCTGGGTGCGATGATACCGACAGTATCTGTTGACGAAAAGCAATAACCTGCCCACCACCGCTTTCGAGCACAGCCCTAACAATGACAACAACACCGTCTTTTAAGTATTCACCAGCATTACTTAAACGCTTGGGCGAGGGATAATTTAATATAACGAATCTATCATTTAAAAAACCGACAAACTCCGTTTTAATACGCTTACTTGTGGTGGGTGTTAAAACCTCTACATCGACAATACTGCCAGCCGTTATGTGCGCTAAATTCTCTAAATTTAATTGTTGTTTTGTTTTTGGCATATCCTTTCCAACTACATATCAATGTTCTAATGCAACAAATGGCCTGAATACTTTTCAAGTCATAACTGATTAACCGCGCCAAAAGGTCGGGGTAAATAATACTAACAAGGTGAATATCTCTAAGCGCCCAAACACCATCGCAATCGTTAATAACCACTTGGCACCATCACTGATCGCGCCATAATGGGCAGCAACATCCCCCAAACCTGGGCCTAAATTATTTAAACATGCAGCCGTAGCTGAAAACGCCGTAATGTTATCCATACCAGTGCCCATTAAGGCTAACATGATTATTACGAACACTAGCGCATACGCAGAGAAAAACCCCCATACGGCCTCAACAACCTTATCAGGCAAGGCTTTACGACCCAGCTTGATAGAATAAATAGCCCGAGGATGAACCAAACGGTTTAACTCTCGCACGCCTTGCAGATAGAGTAAAAAGACTCTCACAACCTTCATACCGCCACCGGTCGAGCCTGCACAGCCACCAATAAAACTCGAAAAAACCAACAATATTGGCAAAAATAATGGCCACGCAGAGAAATTGTCCGTGGCAAACCCCGCGGTAGTACTAATCGACACTGCTTGAAAAAGTGCCTGATCGAGTGTTTCATCACCGTTAGCATAAACATTATTTGAAGACAGTACCGTAAAGCACACAACCACTAGCGCTAACTGTATAAATAAAAACACTTTAAACTCAGGGTCACGTAAATATACGTTGAGATTACGACTCGATACCGCAGCGTAGTGCAACGTAAAGTTAACAGCTGCGATAATTAAAAACACCACGCAGATAAAGTTAATTAATGGACTATCAAAGTGCCCCATAGACGCGTCATAAGTAGAAAATCCACCTATCGCAATTGTAGAGAAAGCATGACAAATCGCATCAAACCATTCCATGCCAGCGGCCCAATAAGCAAGCGTACAGGCAACTGTTAACGCGACATAAATATACCAAAGATGCTTGGCTGTATCGGCTATTCGCGGCGTCATTTTTGAATCTTTAACAGGCCCAGGTGTTTCAGCGCGATACAGCTGCATACCACCAACGCCAAGCATAGGTAAAACAGCCACTGCAAGTACGATTATCCCCATACCGCCCAACCACTGCAGCTGTTGGCGATAAAACAAAACTGATTTAGGAAGGTACTCAATACCAGTAAGCACAGTTGCCCCAGTTGTCGTTAGACCTGAGAATGCTTCAAACACAGCATCTGCTAAAGATAAATTTGGCTCTTGTAAAAAGATTAGCGGCAAGGATGCAAACGCACCTAGTACCAACCAAAATAGCACCACGATTAAAAAGCCTTCGCGGGCTTTTAAATCCCCTTGCTCATGTCTATTTGGGTAGTACGCAAGTAAGCCAATAACAACACTAAATATAAAAGCGAGAACAAATGGCACACCGCCACCATCTTTATAAATAAGCGATACAATTGCCGGCGGCACCATGGTGATACTAAACAGTACAACGAGTTGGCCGAGAATTTTAATGATGGTACGAAATTGCATTGAGCGATCGCTTTTTATAGGGTAATGGTTAGTGAGTAATGGTTATTGTCTTACTCTTTAATACTTAACTCAACCGCACCATGGCTCAAATCATAAATATCTTTTATGGCTTGCTTAGCTTGGCGGCTATCAATAGTAATAACCCATTCAATATTAGCAGTAAATTGTTTTTCGATATTAAGTACTTGGTACTGTGTTTTCAGCAACTGCTCTATCGCTCCTTGCGCACTGTAATCACTATAACCAATCAGCTCCACACTGGGGACTTTTAAGGTTGTTGTTAAATGCGCCAACGCATTATTGAGTGATCCACCATAGGCTCGCACTAAACCACCGGTTCCTAACTTTATACCACCAAAGTAGCGCGTAACCACAGCTGTGATCTCCCCTAAACCAGATCCTACCAGCACATTTAGCATTGGCTTACCCGCCGTGCCGTTAGGCTCGCCATCATCAGAAAATCCATACACATGACTACCGCCCGGGTTACCTGCTACATGTGCCCAACAGTTATGACGCGCATCACTGTACTTTTCTTCAATACTTTTAATGAATGCTTTTGCACAGGCTAAATCGGGCGTATGTGCAATGTGCACAATAAAGGTGCTTTTTTTAATTTCTTCTTGATGAAACACATCCGCTGCGGGGTATTTATATTCTGACATACTTTAGTTAACCAATATTCAACCAAAAAAATGGGGCCATATGGCCCCAATCATTCAAACTTAGAGAATTAAGCTAAGTTTAGATCACGCGTCATATTTTCTAAGCTGTCTTCGTGTACGATAATGTTATCTTCGATACGAATACCACCAAATGGTTTAAACGCTTCAACTTTTTCCCAGTTAATAAACTGTTTGTTGTCGGTTTGCGCTAAATCACCTAATAGTGAATCTATGAAATATAAACCAGGCTCAATGGTGAACACTTGGTTTTTCTCAATCAAACGAGTACAACGTAAGAAAGGATGCCCTTCTGGCGGCGCTTGATGCGCACCACTTTCATCAGCCATAAAGCCGCCCATGTCATGTACTTGCAAACCAAGATGATGGCCAAGTCCATGCGGGAAGAAAGTAGATGTAATGCCGCGCTCAACAATTTCAGCTGCGGGTAGTTTAACAATATTAAAGTCACTCAGTACTTGCGCTACACGCTGGTGGCAATCTAAGTGAAGCTCGCCATATAGCATACCCGGCTTTAACGCTTTCCCTAATGCAACTTGATGATCAGTCATTACATTGATTAAATCAGCAAATTCACCTGATTTTTTAAAATCGTAGGTACGGGTAATATCAGCGGCATAACCGTTAAAATTAGCACCAGCATCAATTAAGAATGAATGATGTGCGTGTGGCGCTTTAGGATCAAAATGCGTGTAATGCAAAATAGCGCAGTTTTCGTTAAGTGCCACAATATTGCCGTACGGCATTTCATTTTCACTTTGACGTGTAGCGATTAAGTAAGCTTGTTGAATATCAAACTCTGAGCCACCATTAAAGAAGGTGTCGCGCGCTGCTTTATGACCATCAACTGCAATACGGTTTGCTTGGCGTAAACATTCAAGCTCATATTGAGTTTTATACGCACGATGATAGTTAAAGTAATTAAGTACTGGCTCAGGGTTCATAATATTAAAACCGAGCGCTTGTGCAACTTCTAAGTACTCACCAATATAAGCATAATTTGCTTTATCGTACGGTAATAGCTTTTCAACTTGATCAGGCTTAAGTAACAGCTCAATATCAAAGTAGTCAGCCCAAAAATCACGCGGCTCATCAGGTACTTTATGCCAGAAATCAACAGGGCGATAAAATATTAACTTTGGCTTATCAGTCCCATTTATAACTATCCAACAATGTGGGTTATCGATTACAGGTAACCAAGCTTTAAAATGCGGGTTAACTTTAAACGGATAATACATGTCATCTAAAAATTGGCGCTTAGCTTGTCCTGAGTGGATCACTAAACCTTCTAATCCTTCACGCTCAACAATAGTTTGAGTACGCTGCTGCAGTGTTGCAATATGTTCGGCGTATAAAACGGCTAATTTATCCATAGTAAACCCATCTGTTAAATTTAACTTGCACTGAGTCTATCATAGACTCATATATCCCCAAACCACCAGCAGATGCGCTAAAGCATCTGAGGGGATCTTTACCCACCCATTTTCATTTCTAAAATAGGCGCTAATATATTCCCCTCACGCCCCAAACGCGTGTGGTAAACCTGTCTATAAGCGAATACATTCTTAACATAGTCGCGTGTTTCTCGATACGGAATAAGCTCTACCCATAACTCCGCAGGCATCGCCTCTTTTGGCAACCAACGCTTTATGCGATGATACCCTGCATTATATGACGCTGTTGCAAGCACCTCGTTACCTTTATTTTTCTTTTTTAGATACTCTAAATACTCAGTACCTAAGCGAATATTGGTTTTGGGTTGATTTAAACGACTTCCTGACACTCTACTCTTATTTACATATTTAGCGGTACTAGGCAATAATTGCATTAACCCTCGTGCATTGGCATGCGAACGTGCGTCGGGCGCAAAGGAACTTTCTCGACGAGAAATCGCAATACTCCAGGTCACATCAATGTGGTTACGTTTACTGTAGCGCTCAAATAAATCTTGAAAGGCAAATGGAAAACGCAGCTCCACATAATCCCACGCTTTAATTTGCGCTAAGGTGTAAATAGTACTGTCGTACCAATCAAGTTCGGCAGCCAATTTTGACGCTGCCAATTTCTCTTCTTCACTTGATGTATTCGTTAAATAATTCCACTCTCGTCGTGCTGAAGTAAAGCGTTTTAACTCATACAACGCTTTTGCCCGTTTAAAACCTGGTGCATTAGCAACATTAAGCATCAACTTGTCACTCACTAGTAAAGGTTGATTATTCAACTGCACGGGTAATCCCAAGCGCGCAGCTGCTAAAAAGCCATAATAATCTCGCTCTTGCGCAACTCCCTGCCAAATTGTATTTGCTCTTTCCTTATCACCACGTTGTTCTAAACTATAGGCCAACCAATATTGCTGACCGAGGCTGAGATTTTCTTTACCAGTAAAAAACGCCACAATGCCCGACCAATCTTGAGTTTTGAGCATATTACCCAATTGCCATTGCATCAATTTACGGTCTTGGCGCTCTTTAGGTACTTTACTTAACCAAAAACGTGCTTCTTCATGGCCACTTGAAGCAAGCGCTAACGCAAATGTATAATAAACATCAGCTTTTTGCTCATCGGTGTAATCAAACATCGCGTCTAGTTTTTCCCACGCTTTAAGTGCTAAAGCCTTATCACGCCAAATTAGTCGCTTAATACCATAATGGGCTATTTCACCTTCTTTAACTGACTTGTGCTTATAACGATATAAACCCGCCGCAGAACTTGGATCACTGCGTACTTTACTGTACAGATCGGCCAAATATTGTTCTTTACGAGGCAACAACGTCTTTAAATAAGGTAATAAGCTACGCGTACCTCCTTGAGCAGACAAAGTTATACGTTGCCACACTAACTTTTCACTCATATAACCTTGCTTGCGCCATAAGCTAAATAATGAATCACACTCTTTGGGCTGTGACTTACCTACCACCCATAAATCGGTGACCTGATTAAAAATTGCTTTTTTTGGGGCACCCAAATCCAGCTGGTATTTTAGATAAGTACAAGTCAGCTCATTATTTCTAGTGGTACGGTAATTTTGTATATATGCAGCTTTACGATTATGCTTTTGTAAATGCTGTAACCATGCTTTACGTACTGGCCACTCCAATGGTGTGTGTTCGTAAATTGATAAATAATTTTCTATCTCAGATTGACGCTCAATACTTGGGTTTCGTTGCCAATACATTTTTTCAACGTACGGCTTAAGTGGATGATCGAGCTGTATTGCTGCTTCCTTAAACTCTTGATAACTTCCATTTTTAGCTATTTTTTCAGCGCTTAAAAATGCCTTATGGGCAGAATCGGCTTGGGCAGAAAAAAAAGGAAAGAGTAATGCAGCTGCCGTAAAACCTAACAATTGTTTTTTCATGATGACCTTAAATATTCAAAGGTAAATAAAAGACAAACACTTCACCTACACCTTAGCATCAAACAAGCTATATTTTAACCAGTAGAAAGTCCGCTTAGTAAATTTTTCGTTGCATTTTTAATTTAAAGCAAGCACACTGATTGAAATGCAAACTCATCGTACCAGTCTTAGTTCACTAACTAGGGAGAATAATAATGTTATATAAAAGCGATTCCTTTGAAGTTGCTTTCATCAAGGATAATATCGCCGAGTTCAAATTTTGTGTTGCAGGTTCTGTAAACACCTTGTCTCAGCAAACCTTGAAAGATTGCGCTTACGCATTAAAAGAATTAGCCGCCAACAGCGACATCAAAGGCATGATTTTTACCAGTGATAAAGACCACTTTATTATTGGTGCCGATATTTTCGAATTTTTACCGACATTCACTAAGCCAGAAGCTGAATTAGTTACCTGGATTAAAGATGCCACTGATGTTTTTGATGCGGTAGAAGATTTACCATTCCCAACTCTAAGCGCCATAAACGGCTTAGCACTTGGCGGTGGTTGTGAGTGGGTACTCGCTACCGATTATCGTGTTGCTAGTACAACCGCAAAAATTGGCTTACCAGAAGTTAAACTTGGCATAATGCCAGGATTTGGTGGCACAGTGCGCTTACCGCGCATTGTTGGCGCCGATAACGCCATGCTTTGGATCACCGCCGGTTCTGAAAATCGTGCAGCTGACGCCCTCAAAGTAGGCGCTGTTGACGCGGTAGTTAGTGCTGACAAACTTTTAGAGTCAAGTATATCAACACTTGAATTAGCAATTGCTGGCAAGCTAGATTGGCAAGCAAAGCGTAATGTAAAACTCCAACCGCTTAAATTAAACCGCGTTGAGCAAGGCATGAGCTTTGCAATGGCAGAAGGTATGGTAATGGGTAAAACCAAAGGCCACTATCCTGCTCCTATCATGGCGGTTCGTACTATTAAAGCAGCTGCTAACTGTGAACGCGCCGAAGCAATGGCAATTGAAAATGCCAACTTTGCTAAATTAGCTCGTACACCAGAAGCTGCGGCGCAAACAGGTATATTCTTAGCTGATCAATACATCAAAGGTAAAGCGCGCAAACAAGCTAAAGCCAGTGATGTAGCCATTAAACAAGCAGCTGTACTTGGTGCTGGTATTATGGGCGGTGGTATTGCTTACCAATCGGCTTATAAAGGCACGCCAATCATAATGAAAGACATCCAGCAGGATGCGCTTGATTTAGGTATGACCGAAGCATCTAAGTTTTTAGGCCAAAAAGTTCAACGTGGTCATATGACGATGGACAAAATGGTTGCGACGTTAGGTAAAATCAAACCAACTCTTAACGATAGCGATTTACAAAGCGCTAATATCGTAGTTGAAGCCGTTGTTGAAAACCCTAAAGTTAAACAAGCGGTGCTTGCAGGTCTTGAAAAAGATATGCCAGCAGGTACGATTCTAACCTCAAACACATCAACAATTCGTATTGATGAGTTAGCGACTGCCCTTGAAAAGCCTGAAAACTTCTGTGGTATGCACTTCTTTAACCCTGTGCCTAAAATGCCATTAGTTGAGATTATCCGCGGCGAGAAAACCTCGGAAAAAACCATTAATGCCGTCGTTGATTACGCCTTAAAACTAGGTAAATCTCCAATTGTTGTAAATGACTGCCCAGGTTTCTTTGTAAACCGCGTTTTATTCCCATACTTTGCAGGCTTTAGTAAATTAGTTGTCGAAGGCGCTAACTTTGCCAAAGTAGATAAAGTAATGGAAAACGTGTTTGGTTGGCCAATGGGCCCGGCATACTTACTTGATGTTGTAGGTATTGATACTGCATATCATTGTACAGGTGTTATGGCTGATGGTTTCCCTGAGCGCATGTCACGAGCAGAAAAAGATCCAGTTTCAGTATTCGCTAACGAAAAACGTTTTGGTCAAAAGAACAAAGCGGGTTTCTACCAATATGCGCCAGATCGTCGTGGCCGCTTGAAAAAAGCCCAAGATCCACAATCAGTTGAGCTACTGAGTTCAATCACTGATGCACCAAAAGAGTTTGATAAACAAGAAATTATCGATCGCTGTATGGTGCCAATGATCAACGAAGTGCTACTTTGTTTACAAGAAAACATTGTTGCTTCTCCACAAGAAGCTGACATGGCACTTATTTACGGCATCGGTTTCCCTCCATTTAGAGGCGGTGCGTTCCGTTACTTAGATCAAACTGGGCTAGCTAACTTTGTTGCAACCGCAGACAAATACGCTCACCTAGGTGCGATTTACCAAGTATCTGAGCAAACTCGCAAATGGGCTGAAGAAGGCCGTATTTTCTATAAGGTGGAAGGATAAGACCATGAATACTCCAGTAATTGTAGATTGTATTCGCACGCCAATGGGCCGTTCTAAAAACGGTGTATTTAAACACAAGCGTGCCGAAGATTTAAGTGCTCACCTAATGAAGGGTTTACTTGATCGCAACCCAGCCGTTGATCCAGCATCGATTGACGATATCTATTGGGGTTGCGTACAACAAACTTTAGAGCAAGGTTTTAACGTTGCACGTAATGCATCATTGCTTGCAGGCATTCCGCATTCTGTTCCTGCAACAACGGTGAATCGTTTATGTGGTTCATCAATGCAGGCATTACATGACGCTGCTCGCGCAATTATGACTGGCGCGGGTGACACCTACCTAATTGGTGGTGTTGAGCACATGGGTCACGTACCAATGACTCACGGTAATGATTTCCATCCAGGTCTTGCAACTTCAATCGCGCAAGCATCTGGTTCAATGGGTTTAACAGCAGAATACCTAGCAACAATTCACGGCATTAGCCGTGAGCAGCAAGACCAATTTGCATATCGTTCGCATCAGCGTGCTCATGCAGCAACAGTTGAAGGTCGTTTCCGTCGCGAAATCCTCGCAATGGAAGGTCATGATGATAATGGCTCACTGATTTTAGTTGAAGATGACGAAGTAATTCGCCCAGAAACAACAGTAGAAGGCTTATCACAGCTTCGCCCTGTGTTTAATCCTGCATCGGGCTCAGTAACTGCCGGTACGTCTTCAGCTCTTTCTGATGGTGCATCTGCGATGTTAGTAATGAGCGAAGAAAAAGCGAAAGCTCTTGGCCTGCCAATTCGTGCACGCGTAAAAGCGATGGCGGTTGCGGGTTGCGATCCATCAATTATGGGTTACGGCCCAGTACCAGCGAGTAAAAAAGCACTTGCACAAGCTGGTATCACTATTGATGACATCGACGTAGCTGAACTTAACGAAGCATTTGCCGCGCAATCACTACCGGTATTAAAAGACTTAGGTCTTGCTGATGTAGTTGATGAAAAAGTGAACCTAAACGGCGGTGCTATCGCTCTTGGTCACCCTCTGGGTTGTTCAGGCTCGCGTATTAGCACATCGCTTATTCACTTAATGGAAGATAAAAACGCAAGATACGGTTTAGCGACCATGTGTATTGGTTTAGGCCAAGGCATCGCGACTATATTTGAACGTGTTCAAGACTAATTAGTTTGAACACGTAAACCATCTCTTGGTGATTAAAAGCCGTACTGATTAATTCAGTACGGCTTTTTTATGATTCGTTTCCCAGATTGGCCTTGATATGTATCATTGAAGTGGCTTTATTTATCGCGCTCAGGTCGTTAAACTAGCAGCCTTAAATTAACCATTAAATGCGACCGCATACGCTAAGGTAAATCAACCATGAGTTTTGATAACCCCGATCACCAATTAGACGCCATCGGCCTACGCTGCCCAGAGCCTGTCATGATGATCAGAAGCGCGGTACGCAAAATGGAAAATGGCGAAACCTTATTAATCACCGCAGACGACCCCTCCACTACCCGCGACATCCCCAGCTTCTGCATGTTTATGGATCACACCCTAATAGCTAAAGAAGTAGATGCCGTACCGTATAGGTATTTAGTGAAGAAAGGGCTGTAAAAGCTATCAGCTATCAGCTATCAGCTATCAGCTATCAGCTATCAGCTATCAGCTATCAGCTATCAGCTATCAGCTATCAGAAAACTTATTAGTTAAGCTTATTAAACTCAAGTAATAATCGAAGGTTGCTAGGTTTATTCCAAATAAAGTCATATATGCTTGTAATAATTGAGAGTCGCTAATATCACCACGACTATCGTAATCAAATGTATGCACAAACCCCGGATTTCGTATATTGCCCTCGCGCCTTAAAACTTCATTAAAGCACTCTATGTAAGCTAAGATATCTATATTAGGGAAACCTCTGCTATAACGCAGTAGCTTCTGTTTCTCGTGATCAGGTATTTTTAATACTTGTTTTATATCGCTATTACCGTCACCGGTTAAGGTCATCTCTTCTAATGTTTTTTGTAGGTTAAGTTTTTCATCTGATAATATTAAAGTTGTTGCCTTGGAATCAAAATAAAAATACTCAGCAACAAGAGTAGAATGAAAATAATCAAACTCTGATTTATTAAACATATAAAGGCATATCAATACAGATAGAACAACAATATCCACTGTTTTTTCGTTCTCTATTAACTCAATGGATGTTAATAACCTATCAGCTAACTGCATTGCAGATCTTGGTGGCAACTTTTTCCAATGAGCAATTTTTACAATTAGTAATGATACTTTCTGTTTAAGATCTTCATCATTTGTAGAGAGGAATGGGAAAAGCAAAATACTACGCTCTTTTAATTTGTCGTAATTTCAGATTGATAGATCACAATTAGCCTCTAACAGGGAAGGTGAAACATTCACTTCAAGGTGATATTTAGTATCGAAAATATGTTTTATTGCTTCTAGCATTTCTACTGCATATGTTGGGCGGCAGCGGTCTAACTCATCAATGAATATGAATGCAGGGTAATCAGGAGCTGTTGCTCGCAGTCCATTTTTAGGTTTTTCAATGGCGTATTTAACTAACTCTTTAATTGTTGTTTTTAGTTCTTTTACACCTTTTTTATAATCACTATGCTCTTTGAATGCTTGGGTCGTCATAGCTTCCATTGCTGCTGATAAATCTAATGACTTATTGTTTTGTGTTGATGGTGTAGCATCTGTGTCAGAGCTTTCTTCAACAAATAAATCATCAATATCAAATCCACCATAGCGTTTAACTAACGCAGCTAGAATTTTAGGTAGTATTGATATGCCAATATTCTTAAAGCTTTTTCTTTTGGCTTGAGTTAAATGACTTTTGTTAATTGTTTCTAAAAGTTGCTCTTGTATTTCAGCAAGAACGGTAATAATGGGTGAATCCATAAAGTCATTTGACCAAGCATCTATATACACTACAGGGTGCTCGTGCTTTAAGTCTTCAGCCCAACGTTTTACGAAATAAGTTTTACCTGCGCCCCATTCAGCATTAACGTTAATTACATAAGAAGATTTATTAGGCTTTTCTCTATTCGAGTTTGAGCGACGAACAAGAATCTTAGTCAGAAGTTCAGCATCTTGCTTTCTATTTAACTGATCAGCAGGATAAGTAACACCATTAATATTTACTTCTTCATTCCACTGCTTAATACTCATTCTAACGTCCTTGTCACAAATCTAAAAATTCACTCGGGCAACTGAAAGCTGACGGCTTAAAGCTGACAGCTATTTTTTAGTTATCGTCACTTTCGGTTGATCATAGTCACTATAATCAATACTGACGATATAACTGCCTTTAATTGCTGGTGTGAAGCTTAAGTAGTTATAGGTAGTATCGCAATCGGCTAAAACGCTTTGCCCTAGCGTTAGTGCTTGACCCGTTGGGTCTTGTTCACTGAATCCGCAATTATAACCTGCGCTCCAATCCATATCGGCAATTTTAAATTCGTACACTTTACCTGGCGTTGAGAATTTCACGTTCGCTTGATAAAGCGCAGGCGCGACTTGAGTAAATGCATATTGCGTTTCTGCGTCCCATAAATTGAAGTCACCCCGTAAGTACATAGTACGGTCAAGCTCTTTACTTGGTAGTACATCGCTAATATCAGGCATTTGTATTTGGCTTGAACATGCGGTTAATAAGCTTGCGAGCGCAAGCGTAATAATTCGTTTCATTAGTTAACCTCTTATACAAAAAAGCCAGCATAGCTGCTGGCTTTTTAATCTACGCTTAATTTACTTCTGCAGTACAGAAATATCAGCAATATCTAAAAATAGACCGCTAAGTTGACTTAGTAATGCTAAACGATTTTGCTTAACGGCTTCATCGTCTGCCATTACCATTACGTTATCAAAGAAGTTATCAACACTTTCACGGATACCCGCAAGTTGTGCTAATGCTTCTTGATAATCGCCCGCAGCATAAAGCGGAGCAAGGTCAGTGGCAAATTTTGCGACTTGTGCTGCAAGCGCTTTTTCAGCGTCGTCGCTTAATAAACTCTCATCAACAGTGCCTTGTGCTGTAATGTTATTCTTAGCAAGAATATTACTTACACGTTTATTTGCTGCTGCAAGCGCTTCTGCCGCGTCTAACGTACGGAAGTGGCTTACGGCTTTAACACGACGGTCAAAATCAACTGGTTTAGTTGGACGGCGTACTAACACAGCTTGAATAACATCAACTTCAATGCCTTCGTCTTGATACCAAGCGCGGAAGCGCCCTAGCATAAATTCAAATACATCGTTTGATACATTTGCGTTTGTTAGCTTTTCGCCAAACAAACTTTGCGACTTAGCAACCAGATCAAGAATGTCTAATGACAACTCTTTCTCAACCATAATACGTAGTGCACCAATAGCAGCACGACGAAGAGCAAATGGGTCTTTATCGCCTTTTGGCGCTTGGCCAATACCAAATATACCCACCAGCGTGTCAAACTTATCTGCAATCGCAACAGCGCAACTGATCAAGTTTGTTGGTAAGCTATCGCCGGCAAAGCGTGGCATGTACTGCTCGTTTTGTGCCATGGCTACATCTTCAGCTTCACCGTCATGACGTGCATAGTGCATCCCCATAACACCTTGAACGTCAGTAAACTCCATGACCATTTCAGTCATTAGGTCAGTTTTACTTAACAAACCAGCGCGCTCTGCAAGGGCTTTATCTGCACCAAGTTGTTCAGCGATATAACCGGCAAGTTGTGCAATACGCTCAGACTTGTCTTTAAGCGTGCCCAATTGCTTTTGGAACAATACGCTATCAAGTGATTCTAGGCGGCTTTCAAGTGTTTTCTTTTTATCTGTTTCAAAAAAGAACTGCGCATCAGCCAAACGTGGGCGCACTACTTTTTCATTACCAGAAATTACAACGGCTGGGTTTTTACTTTCAATGTTTGACACAAACAAAAACTTGTTAAGTAATTTACCATCTTGATCTAGTAACGGGAAATATTTTTGATCGTCTTTCATGGTGTAGATCAGCGCTTCGGCTGGTACATCTAAAAATGCTTCTTCAAATGTTGCGGTCAAGGTAACTGGCCATTCAACAAGTGAAGTTACTTCTTCAAGTAAATCTTCATCCATTGCAACAACGGCATTAACTGCTTTTGCTGCCGCTTCAATTTGGCTACGTATTTGCGCTTTGCGCTCCTCGTAATCAGCAACAACATGTGCAGACTTAAGCACCTCAAAAACATCATCAGCATGGTTAATGCTAATTTTTTCTGGGTGATGAAAACGATGGCCTTGTAGTTGGTTGCTAATTACTTTACCAAGCACTTCGCCTTCGATTAATTGATCACCAAACAAAATAGTTGCAGTATGAACCGGACGAATAAATTGAGTTTTATTCGAGCCCCAGCGCATTGGTTTCGGTATAGGTAATTTAGCCAATGCTTTATTTACTACATCATTCATTAACGCAGTAGTGTCTTTACCTGCAACTTTGGCAATATGTAGTAACCATGCGCCTTTATCGGTTTCAAGTGTTTGTGCTTCACTTACTTCGATACCACAACCACGAGCCCAACCCATTGCCGCTTTAGTTGGGTTACCTTCTGCATCAAATGCAGCTTTAGTTGCAGGGCCGCGTTTTTCAACTTCTTTGTCTTGTTGCTTAGCTTCTAATGCTGTTACTTGTAAACCTAAACGACGAGGCGATGCATACCAACTAACACCTTGGTGAGTAAGCTCTAAGCTCGCAAGTTCAGCGGTTAAGTTTACAGAAAATGCTTCTGCAAGTTTACGCAGTGATTTTGGTGGCAACTCTTCAGTGCCAATTTCGACTAATAAATTTTGTGCTGACATGCTACTTATCCTTACACAGCGGGAAACCAAGCGCTTCGCGTGCATCATAATAACTTTGTGCACATGCTTTAGATAACGCTCGAACGCGTAAAATATAACGTTGGCGCTCTGTCACTGAAATTGCATGACGTGCATCAAGCAAGTTAAATGCATGCGATGCTTTCATTACCTGCTCATACGCTGGTAATGGTAAGCCAGCTTCAATTAGCTTTTGGCTTTGCGCTTCACATTTATCAAACTGTGCAAACTGATCTTCAACGTTAGCATGTTCAAAATTATACTTTGATTGCTCAACTTCGTTTTGGTGAAAAACATCGCCATAGGTAACACGACCCATTGGACCATCAGCCCAAACAAGATCGTAAATACTGTCAACGCCTTGAATGTACATTGCTAGGCGCTCAAGTCCGTAGGTGATTTCACCCGTTACAGGAGAGCACTCTAAGCCACCCACTTGTTGAAAGTAAGTAAACTGTGTTACTTCCATGCCGTTTAACCAAATCTCCCAACCAAGACCCCATGCACCTAATGTAGGTGACTCCCAGTTGTCTTCTACAAAGCGAACTTCGTCAGTAAGTGTATCAATGCCTACAGCGGCTAAAGAGCCTAAATAAAGCTCTTGAATATTCTCTGGTGATGGTTTTAATACCACTTGGAATTGATAGTAATGCTGTAAGCGATTTGGATTTTCACCATAACGGCCATCGGTAGGACGGCGACATGGTTGTACATACGCGCTCGACATTGGCTCTGGACCAATAGATTTTAAGAATGTTTGCGGGTGAAATGTCCCTGCGCCTACTTCCATATCGAGTGGCTGAATAATGACACAGCCTTGCTGTGCCCAGTAATCCTGTAAAGCCAGGATCAAACCTTGAAAGGTTTTAACGTCATATTTTTGCATATTTGGCTTTTAGTATCTGCTGTGATGTAGCGTGAAAATTACACTCAGTATACCTTGTGCGAAGTCAGGTTTTAAGCAGTTTGTGCAATTGCGGTCAATAAAAAAGGAGCCCTTGGGCTCCTTTTTTGATTCTCAAAGAGAATTAAACATCGAGGTTAACTACGCGTAATGCGTTCGTTTCGATAAACTCACGGCGCGGTTCAACTTGGTCACCCATTAACGTAGCGAATAATTGGTCTGCACCAACGGCATCTTCAATGGTTACTTGCAGCATACGACGAGCTGAAGGATCCATAGTAGTTTCCCATAGTTGACTTGGATTCATTTCACCCAGTCCTTTATAGCGTTGGATGTATAAACCACGCTTAGACTCAGTGATTAACCACTCTAATGCATCTACAAAGTTATCTACGGCTAGGGTCTTCTCACCACGTTGAATATAAGCACCTTCACTTAGGATATTGGCAATGTTAGTGCCCGTCACTGCGATGCGCTTATAATCACGTGAAGAGATAAAGTCATGGCTTAGTACATGTGCTTTATCAACACCATGTTGGCGAATATTGATCACTGGGTAATACAAGTTACGCTCAGTATCGTGCTCAGTTGCAGCAGCAAAGATTGTCGCATCTTCATCACGCTCAACTAAATCGGCGACAAGGGTATTAGTCCATGCAATGACTTTGGCTTCGTCAGACAAATCAGCTTCGTTTAGTTCTGTTTGATAAATTAAACGTTCCATCACTGTGTTCGGGTATTTACGCTTTAAGCGCTCAATAACTTTTACAGTATTTTGGTAATCATGAACAATCGATTCTAAAGCCTCACCTTCAAGTGCCGATGCATCTGCGCTGGTATACAGTGCAGCACCATTTAATGCTAATGAAGTTAGGTATTCGACAAGCGCTGGATCATCTTTAATATAACGCTCTTGTTTACCTTTTTTCACTTTATAAAGTGGTGGTTGTGCAATATAAATATAACCGCGTTCTACGATTTCTGGCATTTGACGATAGAAGAAGGTCAATAGTAGCGTACGAATGTGCGAACCATCGACGTCAGCATCGGTCATGATAATAATACGATGATAGCGTAACTTTTCAGGGTTATACTCATCACGGCCAATACCACAACCAAGTGCAGTGATAAGGGTTGCTACTTCTTGTGAAGAAAGCATCTTATCAAAACGCGCTTTTTCTACGTTTAGTATTTTACCTTTAAGCGGAAGAATCGCTTGATTCTTACGGTTACGACCCTGCTTGGCTGATCCGCCAGCAGAGTCCCCTTCCACTATATATAGTTCAGACTGTGCTGGATCTTTTTCTTGGCAATCTGCTAACTTACCTGGTAAACCAGCTAAATCCATAGCGCCTTTGCGACGAGTCATTTCACGGGCTTTACGCGCGGCTTCACGAGCACGCGAAGCATCAATGATCTTACCAACAACTATCTTCGCATCCACTGGATTCTCTAGTAAGAATTCAGTGAATTTTTCAGCCATTGCTTGTTCTACCGCGGATTTAACTTCGCTCGAAACTAGCTTATCTTTCGTTTGTGATGAGAACTTAGGATCAGGAACTTTAACGCTTACAACTGCAGTCAAGCCTTCACGGGCATCATCACCGGTGGCATTACTGGTTGTTTTAGCTTTTTTGTTAAAGCCTTCTTTTTCCATATAGTTGTTAAGTGTACGTGTTAGCGCAGATCTGAAACCGGCTAAATGAGTACCACCATCACGTTGTGGAATGTTATTTGTAAAACAGTAAATGTTTTCTTGGTAAGCATCATTCCACTGCATTGACACTTCAACGCTAATTCCATCTTCTTCACGTTCGTGGGTAAAGTGGAATACACCTTTATGGATAGGTGTTTTGTTACGATTTAAGTATTCTACAAACGCTTGAATACCCCCTTCATATTTGAAGTGGTCACTTTTATTCTCTTCGCGTTCATCATTTAAAATAATACTCACACCTGAATTCAGGAATGATAATTCGCGTAAACGCTTAGCTAGAATATCGTAATGAAAATCTAAGTTAGTAAATGTTTCAGCACTTGGCCAAAAACGCAGTTCAGTACCTGTTGTTTCTGAATCGCCAATTACAGCTAATGGCGCGTCAGGAACACCCATTGTATAAAACTGCTCATGCAATTTGCCTTCGCGGCGAACTGTTAACTTTAATTTTTCTGAAAGCGCATTAACTACTGAAACACCAACACCGTGCAAGCCACCTGATACTTTATATGAGTTATCATCAAACTTACCACCAGCATGCAGTACTGTCATAATTACTTCAGCAGCTGATACACCTTCTTCTTCATGAATAGACGTTGGAATACCACGGCCGTTATCTCGAACAGAGACTGAACCATCTAAATGAATTGTCACATAGATGTCATCACAATGACCTGCTAAGGCTTCATCGATAGAGTTATCAACGACCTCAAACACCATGTGGTGTAAGCCTGTGCCATCATCGGTGTCCCCTATATACATTCCAGGACGCTTTCTTACTGCGTCTAATCCTTTTAGTACTTTAATACTCGACGAATCGTAATTCTCAGACATGGTTAATCCCACTTATCTTGTTATTAGGTTGCCATGTTTCACGTGGAACATTTGTAGTTCTCGTTGCATGGGTTCCACCACAGCAGAAATACTTTCGGATTCAATAGCAGAGATAAATATTTGAGAGCGACAGTGCGACAGTAATTGGCCGACCTTCTCTTTCGTATCTTCCCCTAACTCCGAAGGTAAATCATCTATTAGCAATATTGATTGCTTTTCTGTCTCTGACTCAATCAAACTATTTTGCGTTACTTTTAACGCATAAAGCAATAGTTTGAGTTGACCGCGTGAGAATGTATTCTCAACACTGTTGCCAGCGACACTAAAACTAAAATCAGCTTTATGTGGCCCTTTATTTGTAAAGCCTTGGCGACTATCGCGCTCAAAACTTTGCTCAAGAGCATCGGCTAGAGATTCACTCTCTTTCCATCCAGCATAAAAGCTTATTTCTAAATCGCGTATAAGCGTTAATTCTGCACACATTTTACCAAAAAACTGCTGCTTAAACCTACTTATATACGCAATTCGTAAATTATTTATTTGTTCTGCCAGTCTAACAAATTCTTTATCCCAAAACTTGATTTGGTCAAAATAATTCTTAGGCTTACTTTTCAGTAGTGCATTACGTTGTTTCAATACTTTATTGAACGATTGCCAGAGATAAAAAAAGTCTTGTTCCACGTGGAACAATCCTAAATCTAAAAACTTTCTCCGTTCTTTAGGTCCGCCAAAAAACAGTGAATAGCTTTCAGGAGTAATTACCTGCACAGGCATTAACTGAGCAAGTTCAGACACTCGACGGCTAGATTTACCCTGTATTTTTAATTCTGTTTCACCACTGAGTGTTTTACTAATACCAATTGGTATCGATAAATTGTAAAGAGACTTACGACCATGAATGGTAAATTTTTCTTGATGGTGAGTAATGATACTTCGGTGTTTAGGCGTGCGAAATGATTTGCCATGAGAAAGGAAATATATCGCCTCTAAAAGGCTCGTTTTACCACTACCGTTTTCACCATATATTACATTTATTCCATCAATTGGCTCTAATGTGAGAGCCTCAATATTACGAAAATGACTGAGGCTCAAATGACTTAAACTCATAAGTGACTATAAGCGCATAGGCATAACAACGTACATGGCTTCTTCATCACCCGCACCTTCGATCAATGCACTACTATTCGAATCGGCAAGCGTAAATAATACATCTTCTGTTTTAAGTGTATTCAATACATCAAGCACATAGGAAACGTTAAAGCCTATTTCTAAATCATCACCTTGATACCCAACTTCAACAATTTCTTCTGCTTGCTCTTGCTCTGGGTTATTGGCTGTAATTTTTAATAGCCCATTCGATAAGTTTAAACGTACGCCTCTAAACTTTTCGTTCGACAATATTGATACTCGTTGAAACGCACTGCGTAACCACTCGCGGTTTGCAGTAATCACTTTATCTCCGCCACGAGGTAAAACACGACGGTAATCAGGAAAGCGTCCATCAACTAATTTACTGGTAAAAGTAAATTCAGTGTCAATAATACGAATGTGGTTAGCACCAAACTGAATTGTTACTAACTCATCATCAGCAACCATCAATCGCATAATTTCTTGCACGCCTTTACGCGGAATAATTAACTGGCGCTGAGTATTTAATGACTGCGGCAACTGCTTTTGTGCGATTGCTAAACGGTGACCATCTGTTGCGACTGTTTTAATGTCTGCATTATCTACTTCAAACGACATGCCATTTAAGTAATAACGTACATCTTGGTTTGCCATTGAGAAATGGGTGCTTTCAAGTAATTTTCGCAGCTCAAGTCGGGTTAGCTGAAACTCAACCTCGCCGTCCCACTGCTCTAAATTAGGGAAGTCTTCAGCAGCAAGCGTTGTTAATGAAAAACGACTTTTACCACTGGTCAGTAGTAACTGATGATCTTGACTTGCTAATGTCAGCTCTGAACCGTCTGGCAAGCTTTTACAAATATCGAGTAATTTTTTAGCTGGCAAAGTCAATTTTGTATCATCAACATCGTCGCCAACAAACACGTTTGCGACGAGCTCAATTTCTAGGTCTGTACCTGTCATTGAAAGCAGACCATCTTCAACCTCTAACAAAACGTTAGATAGAATCGGCAAAGTATGTTTGCGCTCGATTGCACCCGATACTTGCACTAAAGGTTTTAAGAATTGATCTCTTGATATGGTTATTTGCATAATAAAGTCAGCCTTAAGATGACAATGTTCTTATTAGGTTTTGATAATCTTCTTTCACTTCGTGGCTTTCGTCACGTAGTGATTTAATTTTACGACATGCATGTAACACAGTCGTGTGATCACGCCCGCCAAATGCATCGCCAATCTCCGGTAAGCTGTGATTAGTCAACTCTTTAGACAATGCCATTGCTACTTGGCGAGGCCTCGCTATAGAACGACTACGGCGCTTTGACAGAAGATCTGAAATTCGAATACGGTAATACTCTGCAACTGTGCGTTGAATATTATCTATTGTTACTAGCTTGTCCTGCAAGGCGAGTAAATCACGTAATGCTTCTTTTACAAAATCGATAGAAATTGGACGACCAGTAAAGTTTGCATTGGCAATAACACGGTTAAGTGCCCCTTCTAATTCACGTACATTTGAACGTAATTTTTTTGCGATAAAAAAGGCAACTTCATGCGGTAAATTAATTTTACTCTGCTGCGCTTTTTTCATCAAAATTGCAACTCGCGTCTCAAGCTCTGGCGGCTCTATTGCGATAGTTAAACCCCAACCAAAACGCGATTTAAGGCGATCTTCAACCCCTTCAATCTCTTTTGGATAACGATCAGAGGTTAAAATAATTTGTTGATTACCTTCAAGTAACGCATTGAAAGTATGGAAAAATTCTTCCTGTGAACGCTCTTTATTAGCAAAAAACTGAATATCATCGATCATTAAAGCATCAACGCTACGATAATAACGTTTAAATTCTTCGATAGCGTTATTTTGCAGTGCTTTAACCATATCTTGCACAAAACGTTCTGAGTGCATGTAAACAATTTTTGCATCTGGCTTATTTGCCAAAATACCATTACCAACCGCATGTAATAAATGCGTTTTACCTAAGCCAGTGCCACCGTATATAAATACAGGGTTAAAAGCAGCGCCTGGATTATCGGCTACTTGCGTTGCCGCAGCTTTAGCTAACTGATTAGATTTACCTTCTACAAAGCTGTCAAAAGTATAGTTTTCTTTAATATTCGATTTATAAGCAGATTTAGGCGCAGGCTCTACAACAGCTTTAGCTTCTTTAGGTTGCTGACGACTTGCTGGTTGCGAAAAAGTAACCGATGAATTATCAACTACAGGTGCAGTCGCTGCCTGAGTATTCAAAATTGGTTTACTGCCTACATCAAAACGTAACTCTGGTGCTTCGTCTTTACAGATTTCTACAAGTAGTTCATTAATCCGGTTTAAATATTTTTCTCTCACCCAATCAAGAACAAAACGATTAGGCGCATAAATCGTCAGGGTATCTTCGGTACTTTCTGCTTGAAGTGGTCTTACCCACATACTGAACTGCTGCGAAGGCAGTTCATCTTGCAATACATATAAACAACTTTGCCAAACCGACAGATACACAGTTAAACTCCCAAAGATTCAGTTTCATTCCCGGTCATCAATAATGATGGAAAATTAAACATTTACGACTACAAATTAGGCATTTATTTCACCCAAGACCGAGTATTATGAAGGGACTTTATCCACAAGTACAAGATTGATTTCTTTTAAAAAGATGATCTCTGCACAAAAAACATTTAAAACACTGATTTTAAATGAATATTATTTTCCCAACCAAAGGATGATCATAACAAAAAACACGTTAGATCGCGATTAAAACCTACGATCTATTTTAGTTACCCCAAGCTTTTATGCACTTTTTATACAGTGGCTGTGGAAAACTTCTTTATTATAAGGATCCTAATAGATCCCCAGCTTAGATCTATTATACCTTTATACTATTAATGTAATTATGATTGACTTTATGGGCCTTCATCTATAATATCTCGCGCTCGCAATGGCACCTGTGCCAGGATCGCGACCTGCATAGGATGTTTTAACCTTTAACCGATCGGATGGAATTGTTATGAAGAGAACTTTTCAACCTAGCGTTTTAAAACGCAAACGTGCACACGGTTTCCGTGCTCGCATGGCAACTGTAAATGGCCGTAAAGTATTAGCTCGTCGCCGCGCTAAAGGCCGTAAAGTTCTTTCTGCTTAATATATAAGTGGAAGACTTTAACTTTGGCAGGGAGTTACGTCTGTTAACTCCCTCGCATTACTCTCGCATCTTTAATGAACCCGCTCGGGCCGCAACTCCTTTTTTTACCTTATTAGCAAAACCCAATGACCAAGCAAAACCTCGCTTAGGACTCACTGTCGCTAAAAAACGGGTTAAAAAAGCTTGCCAACGAAACCGTATTAAACGTCTTGCTCGCGAAAGTTTTCGTTTAAACCAACACACTATTGATAATATCGATATTGTTTTGATGGTTAAAAGTGGTATTGATGAACAGTCAAATGAAGAGCTAACTAAACAACTCGGTAAGTTATGGCGTAAAATTAATGAACGCTGTAAACCTGATGCGCCTAAACCACCACCCTTTAAAAAACGCCCTAACAAATCGGCTAAATCCAATAAACAAAGCCAATAGCAATAGAATTATAGGGTTAATTAAGGTATCTTTAGCTCACCTTTTAATCATGCATTTAAAATTCCATTTAGGGTGTTTAAATTCATGGTATCCACCCACTAAATATTACGCAGAGGCATGAACATCATGAGGTTAATCAAACCACTTGTTGCTTTTCCAAAGCGCTGTTTAGTGTTATTAATTCGGGGTTATCAAAAGTGGATTAGTCCGCTATTAGGTCCGCATTGTCGCTTTAATCCAACCTGCTCCACTTATGCTATTCAAGCAATTAATTTGCATGGATTAATAAAAGGGGGTTGGTTAGCGATTAAACGCATATTAAAATGCCATCCTTTACATTCAGGCGGGGATGATCCCGTGCCTGAAAAAATAACCCATATTAACCACCAACACGAGAAATAAGAGCTGTTATGGAATCGCAACGCACGTTTTTATTCATCGGCTTGATGCTTGTATCATTTTTATTATTCCAAGAATGGAATAGTGATTACAATGCACCAAAAGTCGATCCTAGTGCCAACACACAAACACTAAAATCTAATTCGCTTAATTCTGATGATTATATTCCATCATCAGCAGATGGTGAGTTACCAACTGCAGCAACCAGTGCAAAACGCTCTGTAATCGAAGTTACAACTGACGTATTCACTGTAAAAATTGATACCCGCGGTGGTGATATTGTTGAATCAGACCTACTCCAATATGAAGAAGTAAAAGGTGAAGAAACACCATTTATGCTTTTAGGTGAGTTTGATGGCAACCAATACTTCTCGCAAAGTGGTTTAGCAGGTTTAAATGGCCCAGATGCTTCAACAGAAGGTCGCCCTGTTTATAGCACCGAACAAAAAAGCTTTACCTTAAAGGGTGATGAACTTCGCGTTCCTTTAACATTTACTGATAGCAACGGTGTGACGTTTACTAAAACCTATGTATTCAAAAAAGGCCAATATGATGTTGCCCTTGAGTACACTGTTAACAACGTAACTAACTCACCTATTCAAGTACAACTTTACACACAAGTAGAACGTACAATACAAGAAAAAGGCAGCTTAGTTGATCAAAACTACCTTGGTGCCGCTTACGGTAGTGCCGATGAACCATATGAAAAATACAGCTTTTCAGATATGGCAGATAAAAACCTCAGCATTAATACGACTGGTGGTTACATTGCCTTTATTCAGCATTACTTTGTAAGTGCCTGGGTGCCTGCACAAGACCAACAAAATACCCTTTACAGCGTAATAAAAAATGGCACCGCAGCCATTATTGGTACTAAAGCAGAACCTGTTAATATTCAAGCTGGTACGCAAGCTAAAATTAGTGCTACTTATTATATGGGCCCGAAAGAGTCTGATAAATTAGAAGCGCTTCACCCAAATTTAGATTTAACAGTCGATTACGGTTGGTTATTTTTTATCTCACAGCCTTTATTCGAACTACTTAAATTTTTATACTCGGGTGAAGGTTCGTTTTTTGGATTATTTGATATCAGCATTGGTGGTTTAGGTAACTGGGGACTGGCTATTATCGCCATTACTATTATTGTTAAATCATTAATGTACCCACTAACTAAAGCGCAATACACGTCAATGGCGAAGATGCGTGCTCTACAACCTAAAATGGCTGCATTAAAAGAAAAATATGGTGACGACCGTCAAAAGTTCGGCCAAGCGACCATGGAAATGTACAAAAAAGAGAAAGTAAACCCAATGGGTGGCTGCTTCCCTATTTTGCTACAAATGCCAATCTTCTTAGCGTTGTTTTATGTATTTTTAGAATCTACAGAACTTCGCCATGCTGAGTTTTTCTTATGGTTAACTGACTTATCAGCGAAAGACCCATACTACGTATTACCAATCTTGTTTGGTGCGAGTATGTTTATAACGCAGAAGCTACAACCAATGACGGTTACCGATCCAATGCAACAAAAGATGATGACCTTTATGCCGGTTATCTTCTCAGTGTTCTTCCTTTGGTTCCCATCAGGTCTAGTACTTTACTGGTTAGTATCAAACCTTATCTCTATCGCACAAATGCTCTATATTTATCGCGGTATGGAAAAACAAGGAATAAAAGTAAGGGGCTAATTGCTCGTTTACTTAGATAAAGGCGACTTAGGTCGCCTTTTTTATTGCCTGCTTATCTCTTTAACTATTCTAGCGAGTTAAAAAAGGTGCAAACAGCGCTAGAAAACATTCATTTAGGGCGTGCTAAAGCAGGAGCAAAAAGTAAATCAGGTACTGTGCGAACACTAAAACTGACACTGGTCACAATCACAGAAGCTACAACCAATACTGTGGCAGCACCACCGGCAACGCCTAACCATTTAGCTTAACTCTAAGCCAGCTCATATACATGCCAGTGGCACTAATAAAGCTCATAGCCAAACCAAAAATAGTCCAAATTAATTTTGTGCCAATTCCTGCAAAATTACCAAAGTGAAGAGGATCGGCCGTATCTTTAATACGCGCAATGATTGGTAGGTTTTCTCCTTTTTGAATCCCGAGTACAACTCCTGTTGTTGGATGTAAATAAACTCGATTAGCACGGAGCCTAAGTAATATATCATTATTATACCCTCTAACTTCTACAGCTTGATTTGCCTTTTTCCCGTAGCGAATATAACGAATATCCAAACTTGAAAAAGCTTGCAGCGCTTTGTGCGTTAAGGTAGCTACGTGTAATGGGGCACTTGACTCTTGAACAGGCACTTTTCGCAAATTACGCAATGCGCTGGGTTCGGCTACATAATGATCAATTCTAGCCGTTTGCAAGCCATGTTCAATCAAGTACCATGTGCCTGTTATCGACATTACAGCGATAAACCACAAACTCCATAGCCCGAGTAACTTATGCCAATCAGCCCAACTGCTGCGCTTGGTTTTTAATAGCTGACTTGGCTTTTTAAAGAACCCAAGCCACCACTGACGGTAAACATAAAAGCTAGATATAAATAAAACCAACAATAGCAAACTTAAAGAGGTGACAATTAACTTACCGATCCAGCCTAATGAAAGGTTCATGTGCCAATTGCGCAAAAAACGCGATACACGTGCCCATTTCCCCTCTCCTAACCACGCACCTGTCGCACCATCAAGGTAAACAAATAAAAATTCATCATGATATTTTAAAGCAACTTCAGTAGCTAAATAATCTTGCTTATGTCTGTGAATATAGAGAATTTGCGCACTGGGGTATGTCTTATTTAATGTGTGCTCAATAGCTATATAATTGGTTTCACCCGAATTGCTAATTGCCCGAAATTTTTTATCACTTAAGTACTCTATCTCATGACTTAACGTTGCTAATGTTCCTGAAAAACAAATAACAAAAAGCAGAACCCCTACAAAGAGTCCTGCCCAGGAGTGTAAATTAAACCAACTTTTTGCTTTCACACAGCACGATTAAAAGTTGTATTTAGCGCTCAAATAAATACGACGTGGCTCACCAGGAAAATGCCCTGTACGTTCAATAAACCCACTTGACGCATATTCTTTATCAAACAGGTTTTTAACTGATAATTGCCATTGCCAATTATCTATGGTGGTTTGCCATGCCATATTATAAACAGTGTATGATTTAACCGCTTGCCCGCCTAAACTTAATTGTTCATCTACATAGTTTAAACCAGCAGAAATAGAAGAATATAAGGTCGGTAGCTCATAACGAGTCCAGATACCTGTCGTATTTTGTGGTGCGTTAGCAAACTTGTCACTGTTAGGTATTTGATTACGAATACTATCGTTTGCTTCGGTAATACGGGTATCATTATAAGCATAATTGGCAGTTACAACCCAATATTCTGTAATATCACCCACCACTTCAACTTCAAAACCTTTACTTTGCACTTCACCAATAGCGACTAAATCGTCAACGCCATCTTTAGCTACATCACCTAATAAGCTTGGTTGAAGAATATTCTCACGAACAATATCGTAAACAGCCATATTTACGGCAAGGCTATCATTCAGCAATTTAGTGCGTAGGCCTAGCTCGTTAATGCGACTTTCTTCCGGTGAAAAAGGGCCGCCTTTAGCGGTATCTTGATTACTGGCACTTTGAGGGACAAACCCAGTTCCATGCAATGCATATGGAAAAAAGACATCGTTAATATTGTAGCTAGTACCAATGCGGTAAGTTACGTCACTGTCTGAAAACTCAGTTTGATTAAGCTCATCCTTATCTTCAAAGCGATCGTATCTTAAGCCCGCAGTAATACTCCAGTTATCCGTTACATCTAATTGATCTTGGGTATAAAAGCCTAAACGAGAGCTATTTGTGCGGCCAAGTCTGGGAGTAATGGTATCGAGTGCATAATCAGCCCCTGAGGTTAAACCGTACTCAGAATTAAGTAAGCTTAAACCAGTAACTGGGCCGCCTCGACTTTGTTGCGTTGCAGTGCGATAGGTACTATTAAAATCATGCTCATAAAAATCACTGCCAAATAACATTTGATGCTGCATATCAGCAAGTTCAAATTCAACAACAGCATTGGCTGTTAAGCTAAAACCCTTATTTTCCCTAACTTGATCTCGAAACTCACGGTGAGTCCAATCAACAACACCATCTTAGTCAGTATCTACTAAGCCCCTAGGCTCATGGTAGTTTTGCACTTCTTCATTATCAAAATAACGTGCAGTTATATCGGTACGCCAAATATCATTAATTTCATGTTTAAGTGTTGCTTGGTAAACATGAGCTTCTACATTTTGAAAATCGGTTGCTTCATTATGATTCCAACTTATATCGGCAAGAAAATTACCTTCATCATCCGCAGGTACACCACGTAAACGGGCCCCACCTAATTCTTGTTCTATGTAAGTGTACTGCGCCGTCAACTCTGTAGCACCACTAATTAACCAGGTATAACCAAGATCAACAATGGTATTGTCACTACTTGTATTATTGCGAAACGGCTTTTCTGAGTCACGATAAAGGCCGACACGATAAGCATGATTATCTAAATTATCGTTAAGCGTGCCTGTGCTTTCTAATGCGCCACTAAAAAAGTCATCATTGCCAACTTCAAACTCAATACTATGCTTATCGGTAAATTTTGGTTTTTTAGTTACATAATTGATGATTCCACCTGGATTACCACTACCATAAACGGCCCCTGCAGGGCCTTTTAATACCGCGATTTGTTCAATATTAAATAACTGAGGAACAGCAAAACCATTAAATGGATCACCTTTTACACCATCATATAAAATTTCATCTTGGCGAAAACCACGAAACGTCACGCCTGAGTAACTAAATGCATTTACACCGGCTATATTGCTATATAAATCGGTAATTTGACGGGCTGCCTGATCATTTATTAACTCTTGCGGAAGTATTTGAATAGATTGTGGGATCTTTTCAATCTCTGTGTTTGTTCGAGTGCCAAAACTTGAATCCATAGGCCGATATAAAGAAAATGCTCGCCCGATAACAGAGATTTTTTCAATATCTGTTATTTTTTCTTGTTCTGTTGTTGTTTGTTCTGAAGCAATAGATGAAGCTGAAAAACCTGTAATTATAGCCAGTACTAAAGGTGATAAACGCATAAAATAATAATGATGAAGTGATAATTAACACATGATAATAAATGCGATTATCATTTGCAATGAGGTTGCTATGTCTTAAATTTAAATAAATATAAACCTTACACAGCGTTTAAGTTTCTACCACCAAGAAGTTTTAACCGATTCTTTAATTGGCTTTTTATTGCCCTGCTATTCGCATGCTATAAAGCCATAGGTTACAATACGCACATATCGTTATTCATAAAATTGGCAAATTATTAGCATGATCAATCAAGACACTATTGCAGCACAGGCGACCGCCCCCGGAAGAGGTGGCGTAGGTATTATTCGCGTTTCTGGCAGTTTAGTAAAAACCGTTGCTGAAAAAATCATTGGTCGTTGTCCTAAAGTACGTTATGCCGATTATGTACCCTTTAAAAACCTTGCTGGCGAACAACTTGATCAGGGAATTGCAATTTACTTTGCGGGCCCTAACTCATTCACAGGCGAAGACGTACTTGAACTACAAGGCCACGGCGGCCCTGTTGTGCTTGATATGCTACTAAAAGAGATAAGCCAAATAGAAGGTGTGCGATTAGCCAAGCCTGGTGAGTTTTCTGAACGTGCATTTATGAACGATAAAATGGATTTAACTCAAGCAGAAGCCATCGCCGACTTAATCAATGCCACCAGCGAACAAGCCGCTAAAAGCGCCCTGCACTCGCTACAAGGTGAGTTTTCTAAGCGTATAGACACTTTGGTAGAAAAAGTCATTCATTTGCGTATGTACGTAGAAGCTGCCATTGACTTTCCAGATGAAGAAATCGATTTTTTATCTGATGGTAAAGTCTCTGGTGATTTAAACGGCATTATTGAACAGTTAAATAACGTCACTAATCAAGCCAAGCAGGGCAGTATCATGCGAGAAGGTATGCGTGTCGTTATTGCTGGTCGCCCTAATGCGGGGAAATCTAGCTTGCTCAATGCCCTTGCTGGACGTGAAGCCGCCATCGTAACTGAGATAGCAGGCACCACCCGTGATGTACTACGTGAACATATCCATATTGATGGCATGCCGCTGCATATTATTGATACAGCAGGCCTGCGCGAAAGCCCTGATAAAGTTGAGCAAATAGGTATTGAGCGCGCATGGGATGAAATAAAACAAGCCGATCGCGTGTTGTTTATGCTTGATGGCACTGATACGAAAGACACCGACCCGCATACTATTTGGCCTGAATTTATGGCTAAGCTTCCTGAGGGCATGGGCGTTACAGTGATCAGAAATAAAGCCGATTTATCTGGCGATACGGTTGGTATGGCAGAAGAACAACAATATCCAGTGATCAGCTTAAGCGCTAAAAATGCTGATGGTATAGAGTTAGTTCGTACTCACTTAAAGGCATGTATAGGCTTTCAAGGCGCAACAGAAGGTGGTTTTATGGCACGCCGTCGTCATTTAGATGCTTTAGAAAGCGCGGCACATCATTTGCACGTAGGTAAAGATCAATTAGAAATGCACATAGCCGGAGAAATACTCGCTGAAGAACTACGTTTAACACAAAATTATTTAAACGAGATCACCGGAGAGTTTACCTCTGACGACTTACTTGGAAAGATATTTAGCTCATTTTGTATCGGTAAGTAAAAGCCTAATAAACGTAAATGGAGTGTATTTTCACTCTATTTACGTTCAGTTTTTGATTCCATCAGCCATATACCCAAGCCACCTCAAGATGCGAGCGTCGTTGGAATTAAAAGCGATTTAGGCATCACTATTATACTAACCAACGCCATTTTATTACTTATTTCAGCTGAGGTTCGCGGATAATACAATACCAAACAATGTTACTTTTCTTCGTCTATAAACCAATTAACTTTCCTATTAATGCGGTAAAAAATCAATATCACGTCACTATACCAATCGTGTTAAGTTAATGACCATTTATAGCGAAAGATAAATGCAGTGATAACAGGCAGAAACTTTGACATGTAGTTGCTCTCGGCAATTGCTCTACCTCCTTTATTAGAGTCAATCATTTCTCGAGCATGGCATTCTGTAATAGCCTTTTGGTGATGTGCTAATAGACCAATGGATTGATGCAGGCAAGCCATAAATTAAACATTGCAGTCACTGTAATCTATATATTTAGCTCAGCATATGATCATTGCGTAATGACAAAAGCCCTTTAGTATTGTTAAAACCCCCTTATATTAATCAATAAATGCTGGTGGCTGGCTTGGAAAAATAACTATTCCTTATCAATAAAACAGGTATTGATCACAAATTTATGTCAAAAAAAGCACTTTAATTAAGCCTACTTTTATCTATTAAATCCTACTTAACCACAGTAATCGATTTAAAAATCCCCTTCCCTCACTCATAAACCTAACGGTTATCCGTGAAGATTTACTGTAGTAATAGGCAAATATTTAAAAACTGTCATCAATATCACTTCTCAATTATTCAAAATTTAGATTTTAAATTTATAAGTTATCCACAATCACTATTTTTTTGGACATTTCTCCAAATTAATCGCTAGAAATATAACGATCCCTTGGAAATAATTTGCAGGATCATCTAATTTCTAGCCCTTTTTTACTGCTTTTTATAAAAATTTATAGAAATAGATCTACCTAACCGATAAAGATCGAAAAATTATAAATATTTATTAACCCTAAACGATCGTTATCAACAGGAGATCTATCCACAATCAGATCTCCTGTGTTAAATCATTTTTATAATCGCAGAACACACTGTATAAAATTTTATGATCAATAACTTAGCTACAAACGATGAATTAACCTATGCATTCAACCATAGCTTTCCCACTATTTATCAACAACTTGATCAGATGATTACAATTTGGAATAAGTTATTATATTCACTAAAAACAAAAACTTAAATTAATAAAATGATATTGGAATAAAAAAGTAGCAAAAATACTTATACAAAGATCCATTCTGTACTTTACTGATGAGTAAACTCAGTTATCATAAACGGTATCTTAATAAGTAGGCGATCATCAAAAGTTATGGATTCAGTTAATATCATTATTGGCAGTCAGATGGGATCTGCAGAGTACGTGGGCGAACAACTTGCAGAGCAATTAATAAGCCAAGGGATCGATACTGAAGTTCATGATCAACCTAACTTTTCTAGTATAAATAAAGAAAACACGATCTGGTTACTTTGCACTTCAACTTATGGCGCAGGTGACTACCCTGAAAACCTGCTAGCTTTCATTGATAATGTAAATCAAGCAGCTGATTTAAAAGGCTTAAAGTTTAGTGTTATTGGTTTAGGCGATACAAGTTATGACACTTACAACCTTGCGGGACGTAATTTAGAGCAGCTTTTACTCAGTAAAGGTGCTAACTGTGTTGCAGAACGCCTAGAGCTCAATATCCTTGATGAAGAATTACCAGAAGATACTGCTTTGGCTTGGTTACCAAGCTGGATCGATAAATGCGGTATTGCTAAATAGCCGATCTTAATAATGATCATAAATATAAAGTTACCCACAATTTACTGAGAATTTAGATCGGATTGTGGATAAGCTATGATCTAACTGCGTTTTAAAGGTATGTTATCCATGGGATAAGATCTATTCGATCACCCCCTGTGCATAAAGTGCCTTTTTGATCAGAGCTTATACGGAGCTTGATCCGATCATATAAACACCTTTAGATCCGATCTAACTTTATGTTTTTAATTATAAACTAGACCTTATCAACAGAAATAGCGATCAGTAGTAGTAATAGTAATAAAAGATCTCTTTAAAAGATCCTTTATATTATTAGAGATCACTTACTTAGATCTTGAGCACAGTTTAATCATTTATCTTCTGTAAATTTATAGGTAGAATACGCTCCCCTTGGAAGTTTGCTGGTTGATTTAAGTAGGATCCCTAAATGATTTTTCACGAAAGTTTTGATGTTATCGTTGTTGGTGGTGGCCATGCAGGTACTGAAGCCGCATTAGCTGCTGCTCGAATGGGTATGAATACCCTACTGCTGACTCACAACATGGATACCCTTGGTCAAATGTCATGCAACCCAGCAATTGGCGGTATTGGCAAAGGCCACTTAGTAAAAGAAATAGACGCGCTAGGTGGTGCAATGGCACAAGCCATCGATAAAGGCGGGATCCAGTTTCGTACTCTAAATTCTTCAAAAGGCCCAGCAGTTCGTGCAACTCGTGCACAAGCAGATCGCGCACTTTACAAAGCAGCAATTCAAGACATTTTACAAAAACAAGATAACTTAAAAATCTTCCAACAATCATGTGATGATCTTGTGGTTGAAAATAATCAAGTAATCGGTGTTGTTACCCAAATGGGTTTACGCTTCAGTGCACCTTCAGTTGTATTAACCGTTGGTACTTTTTTGGGTGGCCAAATCCATATAGGCTTAGAAAACTTTAAAGGTGGCCGTGCTGGTGATCCACCTTCTATTGCATTAGCAAATCGTTTACGTGAATTACCATTTCGTGTTGATCGTTTAAAAACAGGCACACCTCCACGTATTGATGCCCGGACTGTTGATTTTAGTAAAATGGAAGCGCAGCCGGGAGATACTGCTACGCCTGTATTTTCATTTATGGGTAATGAGTCAGATCATCCACAACAAATAGCGTGTTATATTACATATACAAATGAAAAAACCCATGAAGTGATCCGTAATAACCTACACCGCTCTCCAATGTACTCTGGTGTTATTGAAGGGATAGGCCCACGTTATTGCCCTTCTATTGAAGATAAAATTGTACGTTTTGCTGACAAAGACAAGCATCAAATATTTGTAGAGCCTGAAGGCCTAACCTCTTATGAGCTTTACCCTAATGGTATTTCAACAAGTCTACCTTTTGATGTGCAGTTAGAAATAGTGCAGTCAATCACTGGTTTTGAAAATGCCCATATTTGTCGTCCTGGTTACGCTATAGAATATGATTACTTTGATCCACGTGATTTAAAGAAATCATTAGAAACTAAATTTATTGATGGTTTGTTCTTTGCTGGACAAATCAATGGTACTACAGGTTATGAAGAAGCTGGCGCTCAAGGCTTAATTGCAGGTATGAATGCTGCATTACAAGTACAGGGTAAAGAACCTTGGACACCGCGCCGTGATGAAGCCTATGTAGGCGTATTAATCGACGATTTAACCACGTTAGGTACTAAAGAGCCGTACCGTATGTTTACGAGTCGTGCTGAATACCGTTTATTATTACGTGAAGATAATGCGGATATTCGCTTAACTGCAAAAGGTCGTGAACTTGGTTTAGTTAACGATGATCGTTGGCAAGCATTTAATGAAAAAATGGATATCATTGCAAAAGAATCTCAACGGATCAAAGAAACGTGGATCCATAAAGATCACGTAGCTATTGATCAAGTTAATGGGTTACTAAAAACACCATTAACTCGAGAAGCAAGTTTAGAAGAATTGTTACGCCGACCTGAGATCCGCTATAACGATCTAATGGCGATCGAAGGGTTGGGATCTGAATTTGATCACGCAACTGCATTAGAGCAAGTTGAGATCCATACTAAGTACGCAGGGTATATTGCTCGTCAACAAGATGAGATCAATAAGCAACTTCGTCATGAGTTAACTATTTTGCCTAAAGATTATGATTACTCGACAGTTTCGGGTTTATCAAATGAAGTGGTTGCTAAATTAACCGAGGCGCGTCCAGATACAATCGGTCAAGCATCGCGTATTTCAGGTATCACGCCAGCAGCGATTTCGCTATTATTAGTTTATCTGAAGAAGCAAGGCCTACTACGTAAAATTGCGTAGCTATTAAGGAATACTGTGTTACAGCAACAATTAACTACTTTGTTAGCGCAAACTGATATTGCGCTAACCGAAAAACAACAGCAACAATTGGTTCAGTATGTTGAGTTACTCAATAAATGGAACAAAGCTTATAATTTAACCTCAGTGCGTTTACCTGAGGATATGATGATTAAGCATATTATGGATAGTTTAGTTGTTGCACCTCACCTACCCGGTCATCATTATATTGATGTGGGTACGGGTCCTGGCCTTCCGGGTATCGTATTGGCTATTGCATTACCTAATACTCAATTTACTTTATTGGATAGTTTAGGCAAGCGAGTGCGTTTTTTAATGCAGGTAAAGCATGAGCTTGGACTTGATAATGTGACCCCTGTGCAGTCTAGAGTTGAAGATTATCAACCAAGTGTTAAATTAGATGGTGTATTAAGCCGAGCTTTTGCATCTTTACAAGATATGGTTGACTGGTGTTCGCACTTAATTGATCATTCAGGTAAATTTATAGCCTTAAAAGGCGTATTTCCAAGTGACGAGCTAGAATCTTTACCTAAAGGTATTAAGTTCGAAGAAAAAATAGCCTTGGAAGTACCAAAGTTAGATGCTCAAAGGCATTTAATTATTCTATCTAAAGACTAGGGATCAGAAACACTGTGGCAAAAGTCATTGCAATAGCAAACCAAAAAGGTGGTGTGGGTAAAACCACCACAGCGGTAAATCTCGCAGCATCAATGGCAGCAACAAAACGTAAAGTGCTGCTTATTGATCTGGATCCGCAAGGCAATGCGACAATGGGCAGCGGTGTAGATAAATACAGCGATGTAGCAACAATTTATGATCTTTTAATAGAAGATAAACCGATTGAAGAAGTGGTTACTAAAGAAACATCAGGTGAATATCATTTAATTGCCGCCAATGGTGATGTTACCGCCGCCGAAGTTAAATTAATGGAGCTTTTTGCTCGCGAAGTTAGACTTCGTAATGCGCTTGAAAAAATATCAGATCAATATGAATTTATTTTTATTGATTGTCCACCATCACTGAATATGTTGACTGTTAATGCAATGGCGGCCGCAGACTCAATTTTAGTGCCTATGCAATGTGAGTATTATGCGCTTGAAGGCTTAACTGCATTGATGGACACAATTACCCAACTCGCTAAACTGGTTAACCCTAAATTACAAATTGAAGGGATTTTACGTACTATGTACGATCCGCGTAATCGTTTGGCTAATGATGTATCAGAACAACTAAAGCAACATTTTGGTGATAAAGTGTACCGCACTGTGATCCCGCGAAATGTTCGTCTAGCTGAGGCGCCTAGTTTTGGTGCGCCAGCAATGTACTATGACCGGACATCAAGTGGCGCAAAAGCGTATTTAGCACTTGCTGGTGAAATGTTGCGCAGAAAAGAAAAAACATCCCCAATCGTCGCCTAAATTTGAGGTAAAAATAACATGTCTGCAAAAAAACGCGGTTTAGGCCGAGGGCTTGATGCATTATTAAGCTCATCAAAACCAGCACCTAGTGCAATGCAAGTGCAAGCGGATAGCACACATATTTTGCAGGTAGAAGAAACGCAATTAGATAATACAAGTGAACTACAAAAGTTACCGATTGAATTTCTTCAATCGGGTAAATATCAGCCACGTAAAGACATGTCTGAAGAAGCCCTTGAAGAACTTGCCAGTTCTATTCGTTCACAAGGCATTATTCAACCAATTGTTGTTCGCCCTATAGGTGAAAAAAGTTATGAAATTATCGCAGGTGAACGTCGTTGGCGAGCAGCTCAATTAGCTAAGCTTGATACTGTTCCTTGTATCATAAAAAATGTTGCTGATGAAGCTGCTGTTGCTATTGCGTTGATTGAGAATATACAACGTGAAGATTTAAATGCGATGGAAGAAGCGGTTGCGTTAAATCGTTTATTAACTGAATTTGAATTAACACATCAACAAGTCGCGGATGCGGTGGGTAAATCACGTACTACTGTAACAAATTTATTGCGTCTGAATAATTTAAATGACGATGTTAAAATTTTGTTAGAACATGGCGATATTGAAATGGGCCATGCACGTTGTTTATTAGCTCTTGAAGGCGAGGCGCAATCAGATGCTGCACGTCTTGCTGTCGCAAAGGCATTAACCGTACGAGAAACTGAAAAGTTAGTACGGTCGATTCTAGAGCCTGTACCAAAAAAAGAGACTGCAGAAAAAGATCCTGATGTCAAGCAGTTAGAGCAACAACTGGCTGATAATTTAGGCGCGAAAGTCGAAATTAATTACAACAAAAAAGGTAAAGGAAATTTGGTTATTTCCTACACTAACTTAGATGAATTGGACGGGATTTTAAACCGTATAAACCAAGACTATTCCCAGCATTAATTAATATCATGTCTAAAACGAGACATTTATAGCGATTTTGCACCACAAAGCACCGACTCAAGTTGCAAAACTGGCAGGATTAAGTATAATTTCGCCAGTTTTCATGCCATGACAAATAGAATGCCAGTAAGGTTAACTAAACGTGAATAATAAGTTAGCAGCACCTTATCAATTGGCTGCATTTAAATTAATCTGTTTGCAAGGTAGTGTAGCCTTAGTAGCTGCCATAATTGTTTTTTTAGGTTGGGGAGTAAGTGCCGGTCTCTCAGCATTAGCTGGAGGCGTTGTAGCCGTACTTCCTCACTGTGTATTTGCCGTTTATGCATTTCGTTATATGGGTGCAAGCCGAGCAAATCAAGCGTATACCTCGTTAAAGCGCGGTAACGGATTAAAATTTATGCTTACAATCATATTGTTTGCGCTAGTGCTAAAGCATTTTCCGGTAATTTTGTTACCTTTCTTTAGTAGTTATGTACTGGCGTTATTTACTGGATTGTTTGCACCCGTTTTTTTTAAACATTAACTTTTGGGATATAACATGGCTGCAGAAGAAGTTACTCTATCTAGCCATATTCAGCACCACTTGACCAATGCGAAGATGTGCTCGACCGATACCGGTCTTGCCTTCAATAAAGCATGTGCGGACAGTGGATTCTGGACATGGCATGTGGATACCCTCGCATGGTCTATCGGTTTAGGTCTTTTATTTTTATGGATCTTCCGTAGTGCCGCTAAAAAATCAACACTGGGTGTACCTGGTAAGTTTCAGTGCTTTATTGAAATGATCGTTGAGTTCGTTGGTGATAATGTACGCGATACCTTCCATGGTAAAAGCAAACTAATAGCACCTCTAGCCCTAACAATTTTTGTTTGGGTGTTCTTGATGAACTTAATGGATTTAATACCGGTTGATTTCTTACCTGCATTTGCTGGTTTAGTTGGTGAAACTGCCTTCGGTATGGATTCACACGACGTGTACATGAAAATTGTACCTACTACTGATATCAACTTAACCGCTGCGCTTGCGATTGGTGTATTTTTATTGATGATCGGTTACTCAATCAAAATTAAAGGTGTGCTTGGCTTTGTTAAAGAGCTTACGCTTCACCCATTTAGTTCAAATAACACATTGGTTCAAATTCTTTTGATTCCATTTAACCTGTTACTTGAATTAATAGCATTAGTTGCTAAGCCTTTCTCGTTAGCGCTACGTTTATTCGGTAATTTATACGCTGGTGAGTTGATTTTCATCTTGATCGGCGCGGTAGGTTTAATGCAGTTACCACTGCACTTTATTTGGGCTGTATTCCATATCTTGGTAATCGTACTACAAGCATTCGTATTTATGATGCTGACAGTTGTATACCTAAGCATGGCAAGCTCGGATAATCATTAATTTTTATATTTACAATTTTACTTTTAACTTTAATTTACAATTGAAACTTTGGAGAAAAAAATGGAACTAGTATTAGGTCTTAAGTACATCGCAGTAGCTTTACTTATCGGCTTTGGTGCAATCGGCACAGCGATCGGTTTTGGTAACATGGGTGGTAAATTCCTTGAAGCATGTGCGCGTCAACCTGAGCTTGCACCTTCACTACAAGTTAAGATGTTCATCCTAGCTGGTCTAATCGATGCTGTAGCAATGATTGGTGTTGGTATCGCGATGGTATTGTTGTTCGTACTTTAATTTTATTTTTTGAACAGCTTACTATTTAAGGAGGAGCGGTTGTGAACTTAAACGCCACTCTTATCGGTGAATTAATTGCATTTACGGTGTTCGTATTATTTTGTATGAAATACGTATGGCCACCACTAAACGGTGCAATTGAAGCTCGCCAGAAAAAAATCGAAGATGGTTTAGCTGCCTCTGATAGAGCCGAAAAAGACTTAGAACTAGCGCAAAAGAAAGCTGCAGAACAGCTTAAAGATGCAAAAGTTCAAGCGGCAGATATCATTGAACAAGCTAAAAAGCGTGCAGTGCTAATTGTTGACGAAGAAACAGTTCGTGGTCAGCAAGAGCGTGAAAAAATTATTGCTCAAGGGCATTCTGAAATTGAATCTGAGCGTAACCGTGTAACAGAAGAGCTACGTAAGCAAGTAGCTACTCTTGCAGTGGTTGGCGCAGAACGAATTTTAGAGCGCGAAATCAATCAAGCCACACATAGTGACATCGTTGAAAAACTTGTCGCTGAGCTGTAACTAGGAGGGTATGAGCATGTCTGAATTGACTACTATCGCTCGCCCATACGCTAAAGCGGCTTTTGAACTTGCCGTTGAAAAAGGCACTATTGACAGTTGGAATGAGATGCTGTTTTTTGCTGGCCACGTTGCCAGTGATGAACAAGCATCTGCTATTTTAGCTGGGTTGCCTAATGCTACTGCACAAGCTGAGTTATTTATTAAAATTTGTGCAGAGCAGCTCAACGAACAAGGTCAGAACCTAGTGAAGGTGATGGCTGAAAATGGACGTTTAGTCGCTTTACCAGCGGTTGCTAAGTTATTTGCTAATTTTAAAGCAGAGTACGAAAAAGAAATCGAAGTAGATGTGATTTCGGCAACCCCTCTTGTTGCAGCGCAGCAAGAGACATTGGTAGCGGCACTTGAAAAACGTTTCGCACGCAAAGTTAAGCTGAATTGTAGTGAAGACGCTGCAGTGGTTGGTGGTCTTATCATTAAGGCTGGTGACACTGTAATCGACGGCTCAGTTCGCGGTAAATTAAACCGCTTAGCCACAACACTACAATCGTAATTGGGAAAAAGAGCATGCAACTTAATTCCACTGAAATTTCAGATCTGATCAAACAACGTATTGAGAAGTTCGAAGTTGTAAGTGAAGCTCGTAACGAAGGTACTATCGTATCTGTTACTGACGGTATCATCCGCATCCACGGTCTAGCTGACTGTATGCAAGGTGAGATGATTGAGCTTCCAGGCAACCGTTATGCTATCGCACTAAACCTTGAGCGCGACTCAATTGGTGCAGTAGTAATGGGTCCGTACGCGGATCTTACTGAAGGCGTAAAAGTATACACAACTGGTCGTATCCTAGAAGTTCCTGTTGGTGCTGGTTTACTTGGTCGTGTTGTAAACACACTAGGTGCACCTATCGATGGTAAAGGCGCTTTAGATAACGACGGGTTTGAACCTGTAGAAAAAATTGCACCAGGTGTAATCGAGCGTAAATCTGTAGATGAGCCAGTGCAAACTGGTTATAAATCTATTGATGCGATGATTCCAGTTGGTCGTGGTCAACGTGAACTTGTGATCGGTGACCGCCAAACAGGTAAAACTGCACTAGCAATCGATGCAATCATCAATCAAAAAGACACAGGCGTTAAGTGTGTGTATGTAGCGATTGGTCAAAAAGCATCTACTATTGCTAACGTAGTACGTAAATTAGAAGAGCACGGTGCACTAGCAAATACTATCGTAGTTGTTGCATCTGCCTCTGAATCAGCGGCACTTCAGTACTTAGCACCGTTCGCGGGCTGTACTATGGGTGAATACTTCCGTGACCGTGGTGAAAACGCATTAATCGTATATGATGATTTGTCTAAGCAAGCAGTTGCTTACCGTCAAATTTCATTGCTACTTAAGCGTCCACCAGGTCGTGAAGCATACCCAGGTGACGTATTTTATCTTCACTCTCGTCTTCTTGAGCGTGCATCGCGTGTAAACGCTGATTACGTTGAAAAGTTCACCAATGGTGAAGTGAAAGGTCAAACTGGTTCATTGACGGCATTGCCAATCATTGAAACTCAAGGCGGCGACGTTTCTGCGTTCGTACCGACTAACGTTATCTCTATCACCGATGGTCAGATCTTCTTAGAAACTGACTTATTCAACTCAGGTATCCGTCCGGCAGTAAATGCTGGTATCTCGGTATCGCGTGTTGGTGGTGCTGCACAAACTAAAATCGTTAAGAAACTAGGTGGCGGTATTCGTCTAGCCCTAGCTCAGTACCGTGAATTAGCTGCGTTCTCGCAGTTCGCGTCTGACCTTGATGATGCAACACGTGCTCAACTTGAGCATGGTGAGCGTGTAACAGAGTTAATGAAGCAGAAACAGTACGCACCAATGTCTGTTGCTGAAATGTCTTTGTCGTTATTTGCAGCTGAGAAAGGTTTCCTTCAAGATATCGAGATCGTTAAGATCATGGATTTTGAAGCGGCTTTACTTTCTTATGCAAATAGCACATACGCAGAGCTTATGGCTCAAATCAATGAAACTGGTAACTACAACGCCGAGATCGAAGCGCAGCTTAAAGACCTTCTAACGAAGTTCAAGTCTACGCAAACTTGGTAATTTAGTTATTAATGGTGCGCTTTAGGTAACTAAAGCACACCTTGATTCGGAGAGAGAGTCATGGCCAGCGGAAAAGAGATTAAAAGCAAGATCGGTAGTATTAAAAATACTCAAAAGATCACTAGCGCAATGGAAATGGTTGCTGCGTCTAAAATGAAAAAGGCGCAAGAACGTGTGGCTTCAAGCCGTCCATACGCTGAAAAATTACGTAAAGTGATTGGTCGTGTTGCTCAAGCAAATCTTGATTTTACTCACCCTTTTTTAGAAGAGCGTGAAGTAAAACGAGTTGGTTATATTGTTATCTCTACAGACCGTGGTCTGTGTGGCGGTCTTAACTCAAATGAGTTTAAGCAAGTTGCACTAGATGTTAAAGCGTGGAAAGAAAAAGGTGTAGACGCAGAGTTTGCAACTTTAGGCAGTAAAGCTGCTGGTTTCTTCCAACGTTTTGGTGGTCAACTACTCGCTAAAAAAGCGGGCTTAGGAGATAAACCTTCTATTCAGGATATTATTGGTCCTGTAAAGATCATGCTAGATGCATTTTCTGAAGGGAAGATTGACCGTTTATTCTTGGTATATAACAACTTCGTTAATACCATGAAGCAAGAGCCAATTATAGATCAGTTACTCCCTTTGCCAAAAGCTGAAAAAGAAGTATCTGCCCACTCGTGGGATTACTTGTATGAGCCAAACCCAGACGCGATTTTAGAAGCGCTGTTAGTACGCTTTATTGAATCTCAAGTATACCAAGGTGTGGTTGAAAACGCTGCTTCTGAACAGGCTGCCCGTATGGTTGCAATGAAAGCTGCAACTGATAACGCTGGTGACCTTATGGATGATTTACAGCTTATTTATAACAAAGCTCGCCAAGCAGCAATCACACAAGAAATTAGTGAGATTTGTTCTGGTTCAGCTGCAGTTTAATGCTTCAGGCAAAGATTAAAGAGAGGAATAGACATGAGTTTAGGTAAGGTCGTCCAAATTATCGGTGCCGTTGTGGATATTGAATTTTCACAAGACAACGTGCCAGCCGTATATGACGCGCTAAAAGTATCAGATGGCGATTTAGCTGGTTTGACTCTAGAAGTCCAACAACAGCTAGGTGGCGGTGTGGTACGTACTATCGCACTAGGTACTACAGACGGTTTACGTCGTGGTGCTGCTGTATCAAACACAGGTGAAGCGATTCAAGTTCCAGTTGGTAAAGCAACACTTGGTCGTATCATGAACGTACTTGGTGAGCCAATCGATGAAGCTGGTCCAATCGGCGAAGAAGACCGTATGTCTATTCACCGTGCAGCGCCTTCATACGAAGAGCAATCAAGTTCAGTTGAGCTTTTAGAAACTGGTATCAAGGTAATCGACCTTGTATGTCCGTTCGCTAAAGGTGGTAAAGTTGGTTTATTCGGTGGTGCCGGTGTTGGTAAAACCGTAAACATGATGGAACTTATCCGTAACATCGCAATCGAGCACAGCGGCTACTCAGTATTCGCAGGTGTTGGTGAGCGTACACGTGAGGGTAACGATTTCTACCATGAGATGAACGATTCAAACGTACTTGATAAAGTATCGCTTGTATACGGTCAGATGAACGAGCCTCCAGGTAACCGTTTACGCGTAGCGTTAACAGGTCTTACTATGGCTGAAAAGTTCCGTGACGAAGGTCGCGATGTACTTTTCTTCGTAGATAACATCTACCGTTATACACTTGCTGGTACAGAAGTATCTGCACTACTTGGTCGTATGCCATCAGCGGTAGGTTACCAGCCTACACTTGCTGAAGAAATGGGTGTATTACAAGAGCGTATCGCTTCTACTAAGACTGGTTCAATTACTTCAATCCAAGCGGTATACGTACCGGCGGATGATTTAACGGATCCATCTCCAGCAACTACCTTTGCTCACTTAGATGCAACTGTAGTACTTTCGCGTGATATCGCATCACTTGGTATTTACCCTGCGGTAGATCCACTTGATTCATCTTCACGTCAACTTGATCCATTAGTAATTGGTCAAGAGCACTACGATACAGCACGTGGCGTTCAAACAGTTCTTCAGCGTTATAAAGAGCTTAAAGACATCATTGCAATCCTAGGTATGGACGAGCTTTCTGATGAAGATAAGCAACTAGTATCTCGTGCACGTAAAATCCAGCGCTTCCTATCTCAGCCATTCTTCGTGGCAGAGGTGTTTACAGGTGCATCTGGTAAATACGTATCACTAAAAGATACAATTGCTGGCTTTAAAGGTATTTTAAGTGGTGAATTCGACCACATGCCAGAGCAAGCGTTCTACATGGTTGGCTCTATCGAAGAAGCTCAAGAAAAAGCCAAAAGCATGTAACTAGGAGGGTAGTATGGCAGCTATGACTGTACATCTTGATGTAGTAAGCGCAGAGGGTAAAATATTCTCTGGTCTTGTTGAATCTATTCAAGTAAGTGGTAGTGAAGGTGAGCTAGGTGTTAACGCCGGCCACGCTCCACTACTCACTGCCCTAAAACCTGGTATGGTACGTTTAGTTAAGCAATTTGGTGAAGAAGAATTCATCTACATTGCAGGTGGTACGCTAGAAGTTCAACCGAACATTGTATCTGTACTTGCAGATACAGCCGTTCGTGGTGAAGACCTAGACGAACAAGCTGCAGAGCAAGCTAAACGTGACGCTGAGAAACAAATGGCACAAGGTGGTACATCTGCGGAGCTAGACTATAGCCAAGCAGCTGTACAGCTAGCTGAAGCAATCGCTCAGCTACGTGTTATTCAGCAATTACGTAAAAAGTAAGCCAATCTGGTTTTTTAAAAGCCCACTTTATGTGGGCTTTTTTGTGCCTGTTATTATTTTTAATACAATGAAAAACTAAATATATGACTGCGTTGTCATCACATGAAACAGGCGATGTAAATTAATTTAACTTGCATTAACAGTTAATAACCTATGTTTTTACTTATATCCTTCATCAATCCCCGTTACAATATGACAATAATAAAGCGATTTGTAATTTCAGCTTAGATTCAGTGGCTACTGCTAGATTGCCATTGAGTATGTGCACATGATGTGACTTACGTAATCTTTTTGAATTTACACATGGTTACTCATTCCAATAAAACAAAGAAAGAAGGATATTGTTTTAATGTCTCTGACTACAGTAATTCTTGCTGCGGGTAAAGGTACTCGTATGCGTTCAGCTCTACCTAAGGTTCTTCATAAAGTGGCTGGTAAACCAATGGTGCAACATGTCATTGATAACGCCAATGCATTAGGAGCGACTTCAACGAATTTAGTTTATGGTCATGGCGGCGAATTATTACAACAACAACTTGCCGATAACGACGTAAACTGGGTACTGCAAGAAGAGCAACTTGGCACCGGTCATGCTGTTGCCCAAGCAAACCAACATATTAATGATAACGATACTGTTTTAGTTTTATATGGTGATGTGCCGTTAACAAAACAATCAACGCTTGAACGTTTACTTGCCGCTACTCCTAAAAATGGCTTAGCTGTATTAACCGTGGATTTGGTTAACCCAAATGGCTACGGTCGTATGCTTCGAGTTAATGGCAAGCTAGTAGGTATTGTTGAACAAAAAGATTCAACACCTGAACAGTTGCTTATTACAGAAGTTAATACCGGTATTATGGCTGTTAATGGTGGATTACTAAAAAGTTGGTTAGGCAATCTTTCAAACAATAACGCTCAAGGTGAATATTACTTAACCGACATTGTCGCTATGGCGCACAGCGAAGGTGTTGAAATAAGTTCAGCACAGCCTGATCATCCAATGGAAGTTGAAGGCGCAAACAATCGTGTGCAACTAGCTGGCCTTGAGCGTGCTTATCAAGCATGGCAAGCCGAAGAGCTAATGCTAAATGGTGCAACACTTGCCGATCCTGCCCGCATTGATGTTCGTGGTGAAGTCACCACCGGTGAAGATGTACTAATTGATGTAAACGTTATCTTTGAAGGTAAAGTGACAATCGGTAATAATGTTGAAATTGGTCCTAACTGCGTACTTAAAAATTGTACCATTGGCGATAATGTCATTATTAAAGCTAATACCTTAATTGAAGAGGCAAGTGTTGCAGCTAAATGCACACTTGGTCCATTTGCACGTTTACGCCCAGGTGCAATCATGGAAGAGGACTCTCATATTGGTAACTTTGTTGAGATGAAAAAAACGCGCCTAGGAAAAGGTTCTAAAGCAAATCACCTTTCTTATTTAGGTGATGCTGAAATTGGCGAAAAAGTTAATATTGGTGCTGGTACTATTACCTGTAACTACGATGGTGTGAATAAAGCAAAAACTATAATTGGCGATAATGCGTTCATTGGTTCTAATTCATCACTTGTGGCACCAGTAAATATTGGTTCGACGGCAACCATTGGAGCTGGCTCCGTGATTACTAATACTGTCGCTGATGAACAATTGGCCGTTGCTCGAGGTAAACAACGCAATCTCGATGGCTGGAAAAGACCAACTAAAAAATAGTATTATTTAAAAGGCTACCTCGGTAGCCTTTTTTATCTCATGTTTGCTTGATTAATATACCAAAAAAGCCCCGCAAGCACTTGTTTGTATATGTTTTGTACAAAAGTGAAGTTGATTTAATAAAACTGAAATAAAGCATTGACCGCCTCTAAATAATCCCTATAATGCGCATCCACTGACCCGGTAGGCAGCAATGAAAAGCGCTGAACAAACGGTTAGATAGGTCGAGTAAAACTTAACTTTGAAATTCTTTTAAAGAAACTAAAAATTAAGTGTTGACAAAAAAAATGGAAAGCGTAATATGCGCAGCCCTAGCGAGATAAAGTTTAACTTTAATCGCAACGTTCTTTAACAATATAAAGCAATCATCTGTGTGGGCACTCGTACCGATTGAGTTCTAACAGCCGARCTTAACTTTCTTTTTAGATAGGTAAGCAAGGCAAAAAATTTAGAGTCTCAATGTGATTTCTCGAAAGAGAAACTGAGTGACCAACAGAATAGTTATTTTTAATAATTATTCRGCACAGTCAATTCAATATCGAAAGATATTAAATAAATTCAGAATTCATTGAGCAGGTTCTTCATTCTTTATTGGATGAGAACAGAAAAAACTTTTAATTGAAGAGTTTGATCATGGCTCAGATTGAACGCTGGCGGCAGGCCTAACACATGCAAGTCGAGCGGTAACAGAG